>JAGHSH010000048.1 GCA_018065965.1 Candidatus Apopatocola equi | reverse complement strand
GCATCGCCTACTGTGAGACCCACCGCATCAGCGATGCGCAGGGCATCAAAGGCAAGATCCGCAGCAATCTTTCCGGCTACCTCTACAAGACCACCAGGCGCAGCCCCATGATCCTGCCCGTGATCATGGAAGTCTGATCCGGCTGCGAACCATACAGACAGAAAGGGGAACACACATGCCTATCCCGCGTTTCGATTCTCACTGCGATACCCTGCTGCGCAGCGATTCCCTGCGCAGCGGCAGCGGCCACATCAATCTGGAGCGTCTGCAAAAATTTGCCCCCTCCGTGCAGTTTTTCGCCATCTTCGCCCCTCCGGGGAAGGATACCTATGACGCATATCTGCAGGGCCGGGACAAGTTCCGGGCCATGATCCGAGAGAACGGGGACATCGTTTCCCACTGCCGCAATGCCTCCGAACTCCGGCAGGCGGAGAGCGAGGGCAAGGTGGCCGCCATGCTCAGCGTGGAGGGCTCTGCCATGCTGGAGTGCAGCATCGACAGGCTCCGCACCGCCTATGAGGACGGCGTGCGGCTCGTCAACCTGACATGGAACGCGAGCAACAAGCTGGCCGGCTCCTGCGCCGAGATGGAAAAGGGTCTCAGCGAGGAGGGCAGGGAGTTTGTCCGCGAGTGCGGCCGGCTGGGCATCGGCGTTGACCTCTCCCATGCCTCCGACGCCACCTTCTGGGACACCATGGAAACGGCGCTGAATGCGCCGCTCTGCTCCCATTCCAACGCCCGCGCCGTGTGGAATCACCGCCGCAACATGACTGATGAGATGATCAGGGCCATGATCGAGAGAAAGGGCGTGATCGGGCTGAACTTCTGCCCGGATTTTCTGGGCGAGGGCCCCGGTCTCACTGAGGTGCTGGCGCAGATCGAGCACTTCCTGGAGCTGGGTGCCGAAAACTGCCTGTGTCTGGGCGGCGATCTGGACGGCATTCGCGCCATGCCCTGCGGCTGGCGGGGCGTGGAGGACATGGAAGCCCTCTACGGCTCTCTGCAGCGCCGGAACTACAGCGAGGAGCTGCTCTACCGCATCTTCTTCGGCAACCTGATGGATTATGTGGAGAGAGCCCTGTGAACATTCAGATTTTCGGAAAGGCCAAGTGCTTTGACAGCAAAAAGGCCGAGCGCTGGTTCAAGGAGCGCCGCATCAAGTACCAGTATGTGGATCTGAAGAAATACGGCATGAGCCGGGGCGAGCTGGAGAGCGTGAAGAACGCCGTGGGGCTTGCCGCCCTCATCGACGAGAAGCATCCGGACGCGGCGGGGCTTACCTACCTCGCCTACGATGCAGACCGGTTCGAGAAGCTTCTGGAGGAGCAGGACCGGCTGAAGACCCCCATCGTGCGCAACGGCAAAAAGGCCACGGTGGGCTGCTGCCCCGAGGTGTGGGCCACGTGGGAATGAAAGAGCTTTGCGAGTGCCACGGCCATATCTTTATGGACGGGGAGGATTACAGGCTTGCCCGCGCCCGCCACGAAAAGGCGGTGGATGAAACGGTCCTGCGCCGGGAACTGCAGAAGCTGCAGGAGGTCGGCGTGGTCTATTTCCGCTCCGGGGGCGATGCGCTGGGCGTAGGACTCCGGGCCAGAGAGATCGCGGGGGAGTACGGGATCACCTTCCGCACCCCGGCCTTTGCCATCCACCGCGCCGGTCTCTACGGCGGCATCGTGGGACGGGCATACGGCAGTCTCGGGGAATATGAGCAGCTGCTGGAGCAGGTGCGCGCCCAAAAGGGCGATTTCGTGAAGCTCATGCTCTCGGGGATCCTGACCTTCAAGGCCTACGGCGAGCTGTCCTGCCCCTCGGTGGAAGAGGGGGAGCTGCGGACGCTCATCCGCCTTGCCCACGAGGCGGGCTTCGCCGTGATGGTACACGCGGACGGGGAGGAAACCGTGGAGGCTGCCGTAGAGGCGGGCGCAGAGAGCGTGGAGCACGGCTACTTCCTCTCGGAGCGCTGCGTAGACGCCATGGCGGAGCGCGGTACCCTCTGGGTGCCGACCCTCGCGGCCATTGCGGCCTTTACCCGCCGGGAGGGCTATGACAGCCGCATCCCGGAAGAAACCCTGCGCATCCAGCAGCAGCGTGTCCGCCGGGGACTGGAGCGGGGAGCC
>JAGHSH010000022.1 GCA_018065965.1 Candidatus Apopatocola equi | reverse complement strand
GTCCGGATCCCGCCCAGGAGGCATGGCTGGACGACTTCTTCACCCATGCGGAAAACGCGCTGCTCACCGGCGACGAGGAGAAGATCGGAGCGTATTTCGACATAGATTCCTATGTCCAGGTCTACCTGCTGAACGAATATTCCAAGAACCCGGACACGGCCTTTGCCTCCTCCCGTTTCTACATCAAGGGCGGCAGGCTCTATGCCGGCCCGCCCTGGGATTATGATTTGGCCTTCGGCGATGTCTTTAACCCATCCAAAGACAAGCTCCACTGGCATAACTTTACCTGTCCCGGTCAGACCTACGGCTGGTATGCCACCACGCTCTGGTGGAACGAGCTCTGTCAGCTCGACTGGTTCCAGCTCCGTTTTGCCGCGCTGTATGAAGAGATGCAGCCGGTGCTCCTCAATCTCTATGAGGATAATGAGCTGGGGCAGAACCGGCTGGACGCTCTCACGGAAGAGATGACGCAAAGCATTGAAAAGAATTATGCGCTCTGGAACATTCAGCTTATCGAATCTCACGAGGAGCGTATGCCCGGCCGCAGCTATGAATCAAATCTGGAATTTCTTCGCACCTGGCTGAAGGCGCGCAACGAATGGATCCTCTCTCAGCTCAATGACAGCGGCGACTTTATCGCGGTCACCACGCCGTGAACATACAGAAACCCCGTACCGTCGGACACCGGATCTCTCCGCTTCCGCAGGTACGGGGTTCTTATTCTCTGCGCTCCGGCTCAGTCGGCTGCAGCGGAGCCGCTCAGCTCCTCCCTGCAGCGGGCACAGACGCTCTTGTTGTGAAAAAGGCTGATATCGGCGCTGCTGCCGCAGAAAACACAGCTGCTGCCGTACTTTTTCAGAACGATGCTGTCCCCCTCCACATAGATCTCCACGCTGTCGCGCACCTCCAGCTCCATGCTGCGGCGGAGCTCCACGGGCAGTACCACGCGGCCAAGTTCATCAATGCGGCGGACGATACCGGTAGATTTCATAATATTTCTCTCCTGCTCTGTAGTATAGGGGACACTATCATACCATTATTTCGGGAAGTGTCAAGCCCTTTCGGCAAGAAATTTCCAACTTTTTTCAGAAATACTGTACAGTTCCGGTATAGTAGCGCTCCAGCCGCCGCTGAATGTCCTCATTGGCACAACGGACACGAAGAGGCAGGCGGAAGGAGCCCTGAGCGTTGAGAAGCCGTTCGAGCTGCTCTTCATTTTCCAGATGCAGCTCGCACAGCTCCGTGCCGCGCTGCTCCATTTCCTCCAATGCTTCCTCCCAGTTCTCCTTCGCCTCAAGCCTCTCGCAGCGTGCGCCCTCGGTGCTGACGAAGCGATATTCCGAGCAGGCATAGCGCCCGGCGGGGGCGCTGTGACTGCGGAAGGGCAGCGCTCCCACGGCCTCGGCGATGGCGCGGATGTGCTCCGCACGGCTGCCGCAGCAGGAGCCGAAAATGTCCGCCCCGGCCTCATAGTACCGCCGGGCATCGGCGGCCATGGTCTCGGGGGTCATGGTATAAACGGTCTTTCCCTCCACAGTCTCGGGCAGGCCTGCATTGGCCTGCACCAGCAGGGGCAGAGCGGTCAGGCCGCGCAGCTGCCGGAGCGTTCTTTCGATCAGGGCGGCGTCATCCACGCAGTTGATGCCGAAGGCGCTGATGCCCAGCTTTTCCAGTGTGAGCAGTGCGGAGGCGATCTCGCCGCCGGCAAAGCTCCGGCCGTTCCCCGCCATGGTAAAGCTGGCAAAAACGGGCTTGTCGCTGCGCTGACGGATGGCCATCACCGCAGCCTTCGCCTCGGGCAGGGAGATCTGCGTTTCCACCATGTAGAAATCCACCCCGGCGGCCTCCAGCGCCTCGGCCTGCTCGCCGAATACCTCCAGCAGCGTATCGAAAAGGGCAGGTTCGGCCGCGCCGCAGACCAGTCCGGTGGCGGACAGATCTCCGGCCACCAGCGCTCTGCCCCCGGCGGCCTCCCGGGAGAGCTCCACCAGACGGCGGTTATACTCCGCCACCCGATCCCCCAGACCGTAGCGGCTCAGAGAGGCGCGGTTGGCCCCGAAGGTGGGCGCCAGCAGCGCCGTGCTGCCCGCTTCCACATAGCAGCGCTGGATGTCCAGCTCCGCCTCGGGATGGTCAAGGATCCACTGCTCACTGCAGCATCCGGGGGGCATACCCCGCCGCTGCAGCTCCGTACCGTTGGCGCCGTCCAGGATCATATGAGAAAGTTTCATGCTGTGTATCTCCTTTTTGGGGTTCGCCCCCTCTCTTCCGCGGAAAAGAGGGGGCGGGCTGTTGAAAGTTGAATTACATTTTCTCGGGAGCAGACACGCCGATAATGCCGAGACACACGGCAATGGCAGTCTTTGCCGCGGCGCAGAGCGCCAGACGGGCGCTGCGGACTTCCGGCTCGGCCTCCCGCAGACGGCAGGCGTTGTAGAAGCGGTGGAAGCGGGCAGAAAGCTCGGTAACATAGCGGTTGATGCGGCTGGGATCGTAATCCCGGGCGGCCATGCGAACCTCCTCAGGCAGTGCAGAGAGCTGCTTGATGAGATCCCGCTCCTGCTCGGAGGCAAGAAGCGCGGAGTCGATATCCTTCACTGCGGGCACCGGGCTGCCTTCGGAGGCCATGGTGGCGAGCAGAGAGCAGATGCGGGCATGGGCATACTGCACATAGTACACGGGGTTTTCGCTGTCCTGCCGGATGGCCAGATCCAGATCGAACTCCAGATGGGTCTCGGGCTTGGCATTGAAGAAGAAGCGGCAGGCGTCCACGCCGATTTCGTCCAGCAGGTCGTTGAGAGTCAGGGCCTTGCCGCTGCGCTTGGAGACCTTCACGGTCTCGCCGTCACGGACAAGACGCACCATCTGCATGATCAGGAAGTCCAGCCTGCGGCCGTTGAGCCCCAGAGCGGAGGCGTTCATGGTCTTACCGAAGCGGATGGCATGGCCGTGGTGATCGGCGCCCCAGACGTCGATCACGCGGTCAAAGCCGCGCTCGATGAACTTGTTGCGGTGGTAGGCGATGTCTACGGCATAGTAGGTATAGAAGCCGTTGGAGCGGCAGAGCACCTCGTCCTTCTCCGCGCCCAGCTCCTTGTTCTTCAGCCAGACGGCGCCGTCCTTCTCATAGGTCAGGCCGCTCTGGGTGAGCAGATCCACGGTCTCCTTCACATAGCCGCTCTCATGGAGGGAGCTTTCCAGAAACCACCGATCGAAATGAATGCCGTAGCGATCCAGATGCTTTTCCATCAAGGCGATGTTTTTGGGCAGGCCGTAGGAGATGAAGGCATTCTTCCGCGTCTCCTCATCCTCGCTCAGATGGCTGCCGCCGTCCCGCTCGATGATCTCCTCGGCCAGCTCGATGATGTCCACGCCGTGGTAGCCGTCCTCGGGGAAGTCGGGGGCGTCGCTGCCGGAGGCAAGCAGCTCCCGAAGGCTCTCGCCGGTATAGCCGCCCAGCAGCTCCCGGTAGCGGGCGTCGATGCTGCGGCCGAACTTGTCCACCTGATTGCCCGCATCGTTCACATAGAACTCGCGGCTCACGTCGGCGCCGGCCATATCCAGCAGGGTGGCAAGGGTATCGCCCAGCACGCCGCCGCGGGCGTTGCCGATGGTCATGGGGCCGGTGGGGCTGGCGGAGACGAACTCCACCATGACCTTCTCGCCGGTGCGCTCCTCGCTGCGGCCGTAGGCCATGCCCTCCCGCTCCACGGCGGCAAGCACCTCGCCGTACCAGCGCTGACCCAGACGGAAGTTCAGGAAGCCCGGGCCCGCGATCTCGCAGCTTTCAAAGTAGCTGCCCTCCAGCTTCAGATGCTGCACGAGCAGCTCGGCGATTTTCCGGGGGGGCTGGTGCAGCGCCTTGGCGCCGGCCATGGCGTGGTTGGCGGCATAATCGCCGTTTTTCGCATCCTTGGGAATGTCCACAGAGCCCTTCAGCTCTGCACCTGCGGGCAGCTCTCCGGCAGCAGCGGCCTCTTCATAGGCAGCCCGGAGCAGCTCATCAATGCTCTTTTTTGCTTTTTCGATCAGATTGGCCATCTTATATCTCCTATATGACTTTCTTTCGGTTCCCGGACGATCACATGGAAGCGGTTATGACTCACCACGGTGTTCTCCACCTCCAGATTGTAATCGATCTGCATATAGCCTCCGTGCTGGTTCAGCCGGCACTGGATGCGGTTGGTATCCAGCCCCATCATCATGGAGCCCATGGGGGTTTCATAGAGGAAGTAATTTTTCCTGCCCTCCTCGAATATCATCTCTGTGCCGACCTCTCCCTCGCGCTTGAGGGTGACGGTATGGGGCGATACATCAAAGCTGGTGGTGGTGCCCTTCATGCCGCTGATCTCGGTTTCCTCATAGCTGAAAAAGGCCTTGTCCCGATCCACGCCAAACCGTCCCGGCGTGACCAGCTCCAGCGTTTCCGGCCCGCCGGGGCCGTGCTGGATGCCCGTCACGGAGATGACAACATCCTTCATGATCATGCTTGCTTCACTCCTTGCTGAGTCTTATGCTCAGCAAGGAGTGAAGCAAGCA
>JAGHSH010000263.1 GCA_018065965.1 Candidatus Apopatocola equi | reverse complement strand
ATATAATCATAGCAAGTGTGCGGGAACCTTCTTTCCTGCTGGATAGTATCCGTGTGGAGATGCCTATGCCTGACTTTTGCTTCTGCAGTGATGAGGAATTGCAGCAGCTTGCCCGATCCGGAAACGGGGAGGCGGCAGATGCTTTGGCGCTGCGATTTCGTCAGCTGGTTCGAGCCTGCGCCCGTCCCTATTTTCTGACGGGGGGAGACAGCGAGGATCTGGCTCAGGAAGGTATGCTGGGCTTGTGGTATGCTATCCTTCGTTTCGACGCTTCCCGCAGTGTATCCTTTAAGACTTTTGCGGAGGTCTGTATCCGCAATCGAATTCTCAGCGCGATCAAGTCTGCTTCCAGTATGAAGCATACCCCTCTCAATGATAGGATTTCCCTCGAGGCTACTGCGGAGACTGACTCCGCTGAGGCCCGAATGGTTCCTTCCGAGGATTCTTTTCCGTCCCCGGAGGAGCAGATTCTGGCCAGAGAGAGCGTAACTGAGTTTTTCACCACCTTTGCACAGACCCTGTCCCCCCTTGAACGGAAGGTTCTTCGCCTCTATTTGGATGGCCTGAGTTATCAGGCTATTGCGGAGGCGCTCCGGAAAAACGTTAAATCCGTGGCCAATGCTGTGCAGCGCATTCGGCAGAAGCTATCCTGCCGACTTTCTTCCGGCGACTTCAGCGTAAGCTGAACGCAATATTATTAGCCCTAGGGCAGAATCAAAGAGAGGATCCAGAAATGTACGAGGACAAGACCCTGGTTTGCAAGGAATGCGGCAACGAATTCGTTTTCACTGCCGGTGAGCAGGAGTTCTACGCTGAGCGCGGCTTCCAGAATGAGCCCCAGCGCTGCAAGAGCTGCCGTGACGCTCGCAAGAACGCCGCCCGCGGCCCCCGTGAGTACTTCACCGCTACCTGCGCTGCTTGCGGCAACGAGGCCCGTGTGCCCTTTGAGCCCAAGTCCGATCGCCCTGTTTACTGCAGCGATTGCTTCGCCAAGATCAAGGCCAACGCCTGATTCTTGCAGATGAACGGAAAGAACTGAGAGCGGCAGCAATGCCCCTCTCTTTTCTTTTTGCAAACGGAAAAAAGAAGTTGTTTTTTCCCGTTTTCCCGGTTATAATGGTTCAAAAGCTATTTCTTGTGGGAGGAGAAGCGAAATGTATAAAGTTACCAAAGAAACCCTGATCTCCGATGTTCTGGAGAATTGCCCCGAGGCGACCGGCCTGTTTCAGGCCATCGGCATGCAGTGCGTAGGCTGCGCCATGTCTGAGGGTGAGTGCATTGAGGATGCCTGCGCGGAGTACGGCGTGAATGCCGACCTCTTTGTGGAAAAGCTGAACGCGTATATTGCCAAGAAGGGCTGAGCCCGAAAGGAAGATCGCCGGGGCATTTTGCTCCGGCGTTACTTATTATTATGGAAGATAAGAAACTGCCGCCCCGTCTGGCGGCTATAGCCGAGTGGGTGCCTGAGGGCGCAAAGCTTGCCGATGTGGGCACAGATCATGCGCTGCTCCCGCTCTATCTGCTCAAAAAAGAAAAGATCGTTTCCGCAGTAGCCACGGATATCAATGCCCTCCCCCTTCAGAGCGCAGGCTAATGCCCGTGCCGTCGAGGAAGAGCGTATCCGGTTTGTCCTCTGCGATGGTTTGGCGGGCGTGAAAAGCAAGGAGGTTGACACGGTGGTGATCGCGGGCCTCGGCGGTGAAAATATCGCCGATATCCTCCGCCGTTCACCTTGGGCCTGCGAGAGCCCCCGGACGCTCATTCTGCAGCCCATGAGCCGCACGGAGATTCTCTGCCGGAGCTTCTTTGAGCTGGGACTGACCCTTCAAAACGAATGTCTGGTGGAGGATGCCGGACGCATTTATCCGATTTTTTTGCTTTCGGGCGGAACCATGGAGCCGTGGAAAAGCGGCGAATACTATACAGGCCCCTTCGCATTGCTGCATGGCAGCCCGCTGCTGTCCCGCTTTCTCGCTGAGCAGCAGCGCAGACTGAGCAGCGCTGTGAGAGGACTGGAGATCTCCGGCCGCGATGAAGAGCGGAGGATGACCTTAAGCGCGGCTCTTAGTGACATAGAAACGGAAATGGCACACTATTCTGCGTGAGTATATTATTCTGCGCTTTATGATATTAAGAATATGATTTATTTCAACGATCCCGACCTGCATCTGCACTCCGCATTTTCCGACGGTACCGACGATCCTGCGGAGCTGCTGGAGGCTGTTCGCTGCTCCGGCGTGGATGCCTTTGCCCTGACCGACCACGATACCATGGATGGCTGCGCCGCTATAGAGAAGCTGCTGCGGAAGGACGATCCATTTTTCATTGCCGGCATTGAGTTCTCCTGTGCGGATGAGTGGGGAAAGTACCATATTCTGGGTTATGGCTGTGACCCTGCTGCGCCCTGCCTTCGGGACGCCGTTGCCTACGGACACAGCACGCGGATGAGAAAACTGGAGAGCCGCCTGACCTTTTTGGAGCAGAGGTACGGATTCCGCTTTACGCAAGGGGAATTTGAACAGCTTTGCAGAGAGAAGAACCCCCGGCAAACCTCATATTGTTGCCTGTCTGCTTCGGAAGGGGCTGATCCCATCCTCCGAGACAGGGTATGCCCTTTTTGACGGATATACCGAGCCGGAGAAAATGCTTTCTCCGGAGGATGCTGTGACAGCGATCCTTGGCTCGGGCGGTATCCCCGTCCTGGCTCACGGGATCCTGGCAGATGGCTCCGCCAGCCTGACGCCGGAGGAAACGCGGGAGCGCATCTCACGCCTGTTTTCTGCGGGACTGATGGGGGCGGAGTGCTTTTACTCCGGCTATTCAGAGCGCCAGACGGAGATCATGCTCACGCTCTCATGGGAGGCGGGACTGCTCATTACAGCGGGCAGTGATTATCACGGAAGCAACAAGGCTGCGCGCATCGGAGATACCAACGGAGCCGATGCTGCGCTGCTGACGACATTTTTTGCCTGTCTGGCAGAAAGGAGAAAACATGGTTACTGTTCGGAATATTGCTGATTATTTTGAAGAGAAGGTTCCGTCCTCTCTGAAGCTCGATTTTGACAACGTAGGTCTGCTCTGCGGTTTTCCCGATGCCCCGGTCAGCACTGTCCTGCTCGCGCTTGATGTGACGGCTGAGGTCATTGAGGAGGCCAGGAAGCTGGGGGCAGAGCTGATCCTGACCCATCACCCGCTGATTTTCCATCCGATGAAAACGGTTCGCAGCGATGACCTTACCGGCAGGCTGGTCATTGCTCTGGTGCAAAACGGGATTTCTGCCATCTGCCTGCACACAAATCTGGATATTGTCGACGGCGGTGTGAACGATGCATTGGCGGAGGTGATCGGAGCCGAGGTCGTGGAGAAGCTGGAGTGCGGCCGTGTGGCTGCCCTGCCCGAAGAAGAGAGTATGGATGCGTTCCTGGAGCTTCTGCAGGAGCGGCTGGGTGTGTCCGGTATCCGCTGGTATGACAGCGGGAACAAGGTCAGAAGGATCGCGCTTTGCGGCGGCTCCGGCGGTGAGTTGGTTTACGAAGCCCCTGCACTTGGCTGCGATACGGTTTTGACCGGCGAGGTGAAATACAATCAGTGGCTGGACGGAAAGGCCCAGGGACTGAATGTTATCGATGCCGATCATTTCTGCACGGAGAACGTGGTGATCCCTGTGCTGGCTGAGCTGCTTTCGGAGGGCTTCCCCTCGCTGAAGATTCATATTTCCCAGTGCCACGGTCAGACGCTGGAAGGTTAAGCATATTTTTCCCTGCACCCCCATATGTTTTGGATGAGATCAGGAACAGGGGGTTTCGCCGTGGCAGACAGCAGCATTTACGAGGACATCGTGCTCCGCACGGACGGAGACATATATTTGGGTGTGGTGGGGCCAGTCAGAACCGGGAAATCCACCTTCATCAAACGCTTCATGGAAACGATGGTGATCCCGCGGATCGATAATCTCTATCAGCAGGAAAGGGCCAAAGATGAGCTGCCCCAGAGCGGTTCCGGCCGGACCATTATGACCGTGGAGCCGAAATTTGTACCCGAGGAAGCGGTGGCTATCAGTCTCGGCGGCACGGAGCTTTCCGTGCGGCTGATCGACTGTGTGGGTTATATGGTCAGCGGCGCCGTCGGGCAATTCGAGGACGGCAGTGAACGTATGGTCACTACGCCCTGGTTCCCGGAGGAAGTACCTCTTACCGTGGCGGCGGAGGAGGGGACACGCAAGGTCATTGTCGAGCATTCCACCGTTGCGCTGGTCATTACGACCGATGGGAGCATCTGCGATATTCCACGGAGCGATTATGTTCCGGCAGAAGAACGGGTGATCCGGGAAATGCAGGCATTGGGAAAGCCCTTTGCCTTGGTTATCAATTCCACAGAGCCTGATGGGGCGGCAGCTCTGGCGCTCTCTGCGCAGCTGCGGGAAAAGTATGCCCTTGAGCCTCTGCGGCTCAACTGCGCACAACTGACGGAGAGTGATATCCATTCGGTTTTTGAATCGATATTGGGACAGTTCCCTCTGAATGAGGTGAGCTTTCAGTTGCCGAGCTGGGTAGAGGCGCTGCCGTCGGAGCATGAGATCCGCACAGAGCTCTATTCGGCTCTTCGGGAGGGGCTTCGGAGCGTCCGCTGCATGGCGGATGTGGATTCTTTTGTCGAGAGCGCAGCAGGAGGCAGACAGGGACGGCACATGAAAAAAAGTCGGATCCTGTTGGGAAAAGGCAGTGCGGAGCTGGAGATCGAGCTGCCCCGGGAGCTGTATTATGAGACCGTCAGCGCCCAGACCGGCTTTGAAATCAGAGACGACGGCGATTTGATGACGCTCCTGCTGGAGCTGAAGGACGTGAAAAAGGAGTATGACCGGATCGGGGAAGCCCTGCGATCCGTCCGGGAGACCGGCTACGGGGTCGTTATGCCAGCCCCGGAGGAGCTGAAGCTGGAGGAACCGGAAATAGTCCGTCAGGGCGGGCGCTACGGCGTACGCCTGAAGGCCTCTGCCCCCTCCATTCACATGATGATGGCAAACATCGAAACGGAGGTCAGCCCGGCTCTGGGAGGCGAGAGAGCGTCTGAGGAGGTCATCAACTTTCTTCTTCAGGACTTTGAGGGGGATACCTCCCGTATCTGGGAGTCCAATATTTTCGGAAAGCCCCTGTGCGATATCGCCGGTGAGGGCGTGGTGAGCAAGATCAGAAAAATGCCTGTCAATGCCCGAAGTAGCTCCAGCACAGCCTGCAGCGAATTGTCAACGATGGCAACAGCTCTTTGATCTGCCTCATTATCTGAGAGAACGCCGGTAC
>JAGHSH010000082.1 GCA_018065965.1 Candidatus Apopatocola equi | reverse complement strand
CGGAGCTGGAGCTGCTGGGGGACGAATGCCGGAGAGGCAACGAAGCCCTGCGGCGGATATTCTGACAGACCTATCCTCTTATTTGAAAATGAAAAAGCCGCCGGACGTGTTTGCGCACGTCCGGCGGCTTTTTGTCATTCGGGGAGGCTCTTACCAGTCGCTGTCCCAGTCAGAGCCGGAATCGGAGCTGCTCCAGCTGTCACTGCTGCTCCAGCTGTAATCGCTGCTGCCGGAGGAGGAGCTCCAGCTCGAGGAGGAACCGGAATCGGAGGGAGACCAGGAATCCTCGGTGTAGTAATCGGAATTGCTGAAGTCGCTGTAGTAGGGGCTGCCGTAGCTGTAGGAGTAGGAGCTGCCGCCGTAATAATCGGAGGAATTGTTGTAAAGCCCGGAGGGGACGCTGGGCATGGCTACCCAGCCGCTGCCGTTGTAGCTGTACCAGCCGTCATCGGCATTGGGGCCTTCGTTCTGGTGATAGTAAGTGCTGCCGTTGTAGTTGTAATAGCCCTGATCAGGGCGCGGATCGGCGCCGCCGCAGCTGCTGAAGAGAGTGGAGAGAATGATATAGGCCAGCAGCGCCAGCAGAATGATACGGAACAGGCTGGGCTTGCGGCGCGTCGGGGTACTCGAAACGGGGACGGGCTCACCCTGAGGGACGCTGCCGCCCTGATAGCTCTCGCTGTGGACGCTGTGGCTTTGGGCGAAGTTCTGCTCCTTCTGCCGGAGGATTTCCTCCTTGAGCTTTTCAAAGATCTCGCTGACTGCGTGCGCTTCGTCGGTGCCCTGATAACGGACGGCGCGTGCGCCGTTCTCCTTGTTTTTATAGACGATGACCCTGTCGCCCTCACGATAGATGCCGAAGGCCCGGGGCTCCCGCGTGTTCTCGCCGATGAAGAAGCGGGTCACAGAGTAGGGAGGCAGCCCGCGGCGGGCATACCAGTCCTGCAGAGCCTCGATGGTAACGGGGTCGGAAGCGCCGCCGGAGGGCTTATGCTCATTGGGCGCTTCGCAGTGGGGGCATTTGGCCGCGCTTTCTTCAAAAGAATTACCGCAATAGGGGCAGGTAATTTTCATAGGTTCCTTCCCTTTCCGTTGTCATTTTTTATCATTATAGCAGAAAAAAAGCGAAACGCAAGGGCTTTTCCGCTGCTCCCTTGCACTTGGGCGAAGGAGGGTGTAGAATACCGGAAAAATGGGAAAAACAGGGGGTTGAACATATGTTTCGTTCCATGCGCCGCAGCCGGCAGGAGCTTGATAAACAGGAGTGCGAGAGGATTCTCCGCGAGGTAACTTACGGTGTGCTTTCCCTGCCCGGCGCGGAGGGCTATCCCTATGGGGTGCCCATGAACTTTGTCTATGAGGACGGCAGGATCTATCTTCACGGCGCGCGCATCGGCCTGCGTGCCGACTCCGTGGGCAGCGGCTGCAGGGCCTGCTTCACGGTCGTGGAGAAATGGGACGTGGACGCCCCGTCTCTTTCTACCCTGTATCGGAGCGTGATCGCCTTCGGAGAGCTCCGCCCTACGGCGCCCGGAGAGGAAACGGAGCGCGCGGCCATGTGGCTCGGCCTTCGTTATCTGGATGACGAGGCAGCCGTGAAAGCCGAGGTAGAGCGGGAGAAAAAGGCGCTGCGCTGCTTTGTGCTGGACATTGAGCATATGACCGGCAAGGACAGCAAGGCCCTTGCAGCAAAAAGGAGAGAGAACCATGATTGAGCTTCGCAGCGCGACGGTGGAGGACGCCGCCGCCATCCGGGAAATCTATGCGCCCTATGTGCTGCATACCTCCGTGACCTTTGAGCGGGAGGTGCCCACGGTGGAGGAGTTCCGCCGCCGCATCGCCCATACGCTGGAGCGCTTCCCCTATCTTCTGGCCGTGGAGGACGGAGAGGTGCTGGCCTACTGCTACGCCAGCCCCGTCAACGAGCGGCCCTCCGCCTGGCTCTCGGCGCAGCTTTCCGTCTATGTGCGGCAGGACTGCAGGGGGCGCGGCCTCGGCCGCCTGCTCTATACGGAGCTTGAACGCCTGCTGCGGCAGCAGGGGATCACCAATCTCTATGCCCTGGTGGCTGCCCCGGTAGGGGAGAACCCTCATCTGACCATGGACAGCCCCCGCTTCCACGCCGCCATGGGCTATACGGAGGTGGGCAGACTCCACCGCTGCGGCGAGAAGTTCGGCCTGCGGATGGATCTGACCTACTGGGAGAAGATTCTGGAGGAATAAAAAACTAAAAACGGGATCGCTGCAATGCTGCAGCGATCCCGTTTTTCAATTCTGTTTTAGCAGCACTGTGCCGCAGTTCAGGAGTCCTTCTTCGCACCCCGGAGCAGGAAGCTGCGGGCGATCTCGATGCCCAGCTTATAGGGCAGGGGACGGAGAGCCTTGTCGGCCTCCTTCAGCTTTTCCCGGATGTTCAGGTGCTGGGGGCAGTGCTTCTCGCACTTGCCGCAGCCGATGCACTGGGTCGCAAAGCCCGGCTCCTTCCGCATACCCATGACCTGTGCAAACTCGAAGCGGGCGGATTGCTTCTTCTCCATGTACATCAGATTGTAGTAATGGAAATTGCCGGGGATGTCCACGCCCTTGGGGCAGGGCATACAGTAGCGGCAGCCGGTGCAGCCCACCCGCTCCTTCTCGCGGATGATGGCGCGGAGCGCATCAATGGTGGCGTGATCCTCCGCCGTGAACTGCCCCACACCGGCCGAGGAGGCTGTGCGGATGTT
>JAGHSH010000065.1 GCA_018065965.1 Candidatus Apopatocola equi | reverse complement strand
ATACACGCCCTCGAGGCGCACCACGGCGACGTGGAGGCACACACGGTCATCGCCTGCATCGTGCAGGCTGCGGATACCATTTCCGCCGCCCGGCCCGGCGCCCGCCGTGAGAACATCGAGAACTATGTGAAGCGCCTGGAGAAGCTGGAAGAGCTCAGCCGCAGCTTCCCCGGCATCGCCTCCTCCTATGCCATTCAGGCCGGCCGCGAGATCCGCATCATGGTCAAGCCCGAGGAGGTCAGCGAGGACGAAATGACCCTGCTGGCCCGGGACATCGCCAAGAAGATCGAGACCGAGCTCACCTACCCCGGTCAGATCAAGGTGCATGTGCTCCGCGAGACCAAGGCTGTGGAATACGCCAAATAAATACCGCACGCAAAAACAGGTTCGCTGCTGAATTATCATTTTGCAGCGAACCTTTTTTATGGGCTCATCGCCGAAAGTGCCGGAGCTCAAAAAGAAATCATTTGTAATAATTTTCCGCAAAAAAGTTCACATTTCCCGGGTGTTTTATGCTATAATGTTTCGGTTGAGATATTAATGAATTAGGATGTTGCACAAGTTATGACCAGATTCAGTGTTAAAAGACCCTTCACAATTTTTGTGTTGGTCGCTGCCATTGCGATTTTCGGCGTAATCTCCTACACAAAGATGGTGCCCGACCTGCTGCCCAATATGGACTTCCCCTATTTCATCGTGGTCACCACCTATCCGGGCGCGACGCCGGAGGAGGTAGAGACCACCGTGACCCGTCCCATGGAGCAGGCCATGGCCACGCTGAACAACATAAAAACGCTCTCCAGCTCCTCGGCGGAGAACTATTCCACGCTGATGCTGGAGTTTGAGCAGGAAACCAACATGGACAGCGCCACCGTGGACATTCTCCAGAAGGTGCAGACCCTCTCGGGCGACTGGGATGAGATGGTGGGCACGCCTACCATCATCCGCATCAACCCCAGCATGCTGCCGGTCATGGTGGCGGCGGTGGAGTCGGACGAGATGGATCGCTACGCGCTGGCCCAGTTCGCCTCCGATACGCTCATCCGCGAGCTGGAGGGAACCACAGGTCTTGCCAGCATTTCCGCCGGCGGTCTGGTGAAGCGGGAGATCACCGTGAAGCTCTCGGACGCGAAGCTGGACGCACTGAACGAAAAGATTGCTGCGGCGCTGACGGACAGTCTGGCGGAGGCACGGGAAAAGCTGGATGACGCCCAGAAGGAGATCGACAACGGCAAATATCAGGTCGCCAAGGGCACCCGCGAGCTCAAGTCCGCCCCCGGCAAGATCATGGAATCCGCCGGGAACATCGACACCGAAAAATATACCGATATGCTGCAGGAGGCGCTGCGCATCGAGGCCGACCGCGGCGCTGCCCAGCTCCGGAAGAGCACGCTGGAGGCGGAGCGCGACTCCCTCAACAGCGCCGTCACCGAGCAGGAGAACGAGATCAGCAGCCTGCAGGGGCAGCTGAACGATCTCGCCGCCGAGAGCGGACTGCTGAGCGCCGCCCTCGCCGCCGGTGCGGGGCAGAGCGATGAAACGCTGCTGGATACACTGACGCTGGACGAGGATACCCTCGCCGCCCTGCAGGCGCGGGGCTACTACACTCTGGGCGAGCTCCGCATCCGTGAGAGCGAGCTGCCCGCCGAGCAGAGCACCGCGGAGGCCTCTCTTTCCGCCGCCGAAGCCGCTCTCTCCGCTGCCGAGGCCGCCAAGGCTCTGCGTATGCCCTCTCTGGAGAGCGAGCTGGCCGAAAACGCCGCCGAGCTGGAGAGCATTCAGGCCCGCGCCGACGCCAACAGCGCCGAGCTCGCCAAGGTACAGTCGGCTCTGGAGGCGCTGCCCGGTCAGCTGGCCGGCGGTGTGATCGACATCTCTCTGGCGGGCGGTCAGCTGGCCGCCGCCCAGACGGCGCTGCAGAGCGCACAGACCACGCTGGACAACGCGCGGGAGACCTATGACGCGCAGGTGGAGGCCGCCCTGAAGGCCGCCGACATGCACAGCGTCCTCACGCTGGAAACCTTTGCCGCCCTGCTGGGGGCGCAGAACTTTGATATGCCCGCCGGCTACGTTTACGACGGGGAGACCGGCATGATCGTTTCCATCGGCGACGGCATCGCCAGCATCGACGAGCTTCGCGTTCTGCCTCTGATGGATCTGGGCATCGACGGGCTGGACACCATCCGGCTGGGCGATGTGGCCGAGCTGGAGTTCACCGACAACGGCGCCTCCATCTATGCCTCCCTCAACGGCAAGCCCAGTCTGGTGCTGACCTTCTCCAAGCAGTCCAACTTTGCCACCGCGCAGGTCTCCGACAACATCGACGCCAAGTTCGCCGAGCTGGAGGCCAAGTATCCCGGCATTCACTTCGCTCCCCTCTTCGATCAGGGCGATTATATTTACCTCATCCGCGACAGCATCGTTTCCAGTCTGCTCTGGGGCGCGTTCTTCAGCGTGCTGGTGCTCTTCCTCTTCCTGCGGGACTGGCGGCCCACGGTCATCACCCTCTTCTCCATTCCCGTGAGTATGCTTTTTGCCCTGACGCTCATGTACTTTGCCAAGATCAGTCTGAACATCATGAGCCTTTCGGGTCTGGCTATCTCGGTAGGTATGCTGGTGGACAACTCCATCGTTGTCATTGAGAACACCTACCGTCTGCGCAATGCCGGCGAGTCGGATGTAAAGGCCGCCGTCTCCGGTGCTACGCAGGTGGGCGGCGCGGTGGCCGCCTCCACGCTGACCACGATCTGCGTGTTCCTGCCCATCGCCTTCGTGACCGGTCTGATCCGCTCCATCATCACCGACATGGTGCTGACCCTGTCCTTCACGCTGGCAGCCTCTCTGATCGTGGCGCTGACGCTGGTGCCCGCTCTCACGGGCAAGCTCCTCCGGCAGGAGAAGCAGCGGAAGGAGGGCGTGCTGGATCGCTTCGTCCCCCGCTACCGCAGCTGGGTGCTCTGGGGCGTGGGCCACAAGGGCGTGGTGCTGCTGCTCAGTGTGGCGCTGCTGCTGGGCTCCTTCGGCATCCTCATGACCCGGGGCTTCACCTTCCTGCCCGAGATGGAAATGGAGCAGATGACCGTTACTCTCACGGCCCCTGAGGACATGGAGTTTGAAGAGCTCAAGGCGCAGGCCGATGAGGCCGCCGCCCGCATGGCCGCCGTTCACGGCGTAAAGACCGTAGGCGGCAGCGCCGCAGGCAGCAGCATCTCCATAGGCGGCGGCTCCGACGGCGCAGATGTGACCTTCTACGTGCTGCTGGATCAGGACATCAACCCCAAGCTCAGCGCCGTGGCCCGGGAGATCAACGAGGCCTGCGCCGATCTGAAGGTGGACGTCCACGCAGACTCCGGCTCCATGATCAATATGCTCATGTCCTTTATGACCGGCTCCGGCGTGACCGTCCGCCTCTACGGCAACGATCTGAACGAGCTGCAGGCCGGAGCGGACGCCATTGCCGCCCGCCTTGCCAACGTGGAGGGCGTGACAGAGGTCAGCACCGGCAAGACCGACCCCAGTCCCGAGCTGCACTTCACGGTGGATAAGCTCAAGGCCGCGGCCGAGGGTCTTTCCGTGGCGCAGGTATATATGGAGGTGGCCAAGGCAGTCAACGGCAGCACCGAGCTCATGGAGCTGACGGACGACGGCGCTTCCTACAGCATCAGCGTGGAGACCCGGGGCAAGACCAAGCTCACTGAGGAATTCATCGAGAGCTATACCTTTACCGTTACCGATAAAAAAGGCGAGGAGCACGAGGTGGCGCTGCGGGACATTGCCTCCCTCACCAAGAGCTCTACTCCCTCCACCATTTCCCGTCTGGATCAGCGGCGCTATCTGGATGTGACCGCCTCCGTGGACAAGGAGCACAACATCACCAAGGTCACCGACGCCTGCGAGGCCGCGCTGGAGGGTCTTGAGCTGCCCAAGAGCGTGGAGCTGGCCTTCAGCGGCGAGCGCGAGGCCATCATGGACGCCATGAAAGATCTGCTGCTGCTCATGGCCGTGGGCATTGCGCTGGTCTATCTGGTCATGGTAGCCCAGTTCCAGGATCTCAAGAGTCCCTCATCGTCATGTTCGCCATCCCGCTGGCCTTTACCGGCGGCTTCCTGGGTCTGTTTATCTGCGGCATGGAGCTGAACGTGCTGAGTATGCTGGGTCTGATCATGCTGGTGGGCATCATCGTCAACAACGGCATCGTGCTGGTGGACTATATCAACCAGCTCCGCATCGGCGGCATGAGCCGTCTGGACGCCATTGCCGACGCGGCCGTGACCCGTCTGCGTCCCATTCTGATGACCACCGTTACCACGGTGCTGGGTCTGGTGGTCATGGCGCTGGGTCAGAACGAGGCCACCAGTCTGGTGCAGCCCCTGGCCGTTACCTGCATCGGCGGTCTGATCTACGCCACGGTCATGACCCTCTTCGTGGTTCCCGTTATGTATGACCTCCTGAGCAAGCAGGAGCTCTACAAGGTGGAGGAAGCGGATCTGGTGGAAAGCACCCTCTGAGAGAAAGGAAGCGCAATTCATGCAGTTCAAGGGCACTCTTCTCGTTGTCAGCAGCTGCGAGCGGGCACTGAAATTCTACCGCGATCTCTTCGGTCTGGAGCTGCTGCAGGATAACGACGGAAACATGGAGCTGAGCGGCGGGCTGTATCTGCAGGAGGCGCGATACTGGGAAACCTTTATCGGCCGGAGCGTCCGGACCCGCAGCAACAGCGCGGAGCTGTATTTCGAGGAGCCGGATCTCGATGCCTTTGTCGAAAAGCTCACCGCCCTCTACCCGGACACCGAGTATGTCAACCCTCTGATGACGCACAGCTGGGGTCAGCGTGTCGTCCGCTTCTATGACCCCGACGGGAACCTCATTGAAGTCGGTACCCCGATATGAAAGCGCAAACCGCCCCTGCAACAGACGCTGATCTGTTACAGGGGCGGTTTTTTGTTTGTTTCCACCGTCCTGCGCATCTCCCTTTCAGCCCCCCTCATTCTCTTTCTCGGGAGGAGGGACGGATTGCCGCGTCGCTTCGCTGCTCGCAATGACGGGGGACTGAATAAAAAACAACGGCAGCGGGGAAATCCCCGCTGCCTGTCTGTTACAGCGTTTTGCAACGGTCCAGAGGCGTACCGGCCTGAGCCACAAAGCCGCACTTGGGGCAGCTCTCATCGCTGACCAGCCGTCCCGTCTCGTTCACACCGCCGCCCATCTTCACAAAGACCTCGATCACACCGCCGCAGCGGGGGCAGCTGATTTCAGTGAGCCGGGGCGTACCCTTGCCTTCCTGACAACCCTTACTCATTTCTGTATCTCTTCCTTTACCTGTTTTTCCCAATTATAGCACAGTCCTTTCTTTTTGTCTACTGCACCTTTCGCCGCCGCAGCGGCTCCGTGCCGTCCACCAGTATTATGTCCTCGCCCAGCCGGGATATTCCCGTCCACGGGAGCACATAGTCCTCCTCCCGCCCCAGCAGCCCGAAAAATTTTGTGGGGCCGGGCACCAGCAGCGCCGTGATCCGCCCGGTGTCGGCGTCCAGCAGCACATCGCTCACATAGCCCAGCCGCTGCCCGGTGCGGGTGTTGATGACCTCCCGATAGCGCAGATCCTGCAAACGCAATTCCAAAACAGCCTCGCCTCCCCCAAAGCCTATGCGCCCGGATGGAAAAACTTTCCTTGACTTTTGGGGAGATCCGGCGTATCGTGATTGTTGTATTTTACAACGATCAGAAGATCCGGAAAAGAGGGATCCCCTATGCCGAAAATCGAAGGGCGCGGCAGCGAGGCATGGCGGATGCCGGAGAACCGGATGGGCTGATTCAGGAGGTAATATTCTTTTTAATGCGCTCGATGGCGTTTTTCTCCAGCCGGGACACCTGCGCCTGCGAAATGCCCACCAGGGCGGAGACCTCCATCTGGGTGCGTCCCTCGTAGAAGCGCAGGGAGAGGATCCGCTTTTCCCGGTCGCTGAGCCGGGAGATGGCCTCATCCATGGCCATGGCCTCGATCCACGCCTCATCGCTGTTGGCCGGGTCGGAGAGCTGGTCCATCACCGTCAGATCCTCGCCGCTGCCGTCACTGTACACCGGCTCCGACAGGCTCACCGGGTCGCTGATGGCGTCCAGCGCATAGACCACCTCCTGTCGCTTCAGTCCCATGGCGGCGGCGATCTCCTCGGTACAGGGCTCCCGGCCGGTTTCGCTCAGAAGCCGCTCCCGGGTCTGCAGCACCCGATAGGCCGTGTCCCGGATGCTCCGGGATACCCGCAGGGCGCTGTTGTCCCGGAGATAGCGCCGGATCTCTCCGGCAATCATGGGCACGCCGTAGGTGCTGAAGCGCACATCGTGCTGCTCCAGATCAAAATTGTCAATGGCCTTCATCAAACCGATACACCCGATCTGGAACAGGTCATCCATGCTCTCGCCGCGGCTGTTGAAGCGCTGCAGCACGCTCAGCACCAGCCGCAGATTGCCCTCGATCAGCTCGCTGCGCGCCAGCTCGTCCCCCCTGCGGCAGCGGCGGAGCAGCTCCCGGGTGCGCTCTGCGTTCAGCAGCGGCAGCTGCGCCGTGTTGACCCCGCAAATCTCTACCTTACCCTGCAAAAGTCAAGCCTCCTTTGTTTTCGCTCCTTAGTGTGGACAAAGGCGGCCATGCTTATTCAAACGGGCGTTTTTCCTCTCTCCGCAGGGAGGGAGCGAGAACGCCGAAAACAGCGGAATCATTATTTTTGAAGGAGGAATAAACCCATGTCCAGCGTAAAACTGACCCACCTCGGCCATGCCTGCTTCCGGGTGGACTACGGCGATTTTTCCTTTGTGGTCGATCCCTTTGCCGACGGCTCTGCGCCGGGCTTCCCCAACATCCGGGAGAAGGCCGATGCGGTCTACTGCAGCCACGGTCACGGCGACCACAACTTCGCCGAGGGCGTTGCTCTCTCCGGCAAGGCCGCTCCCGCCGATTATGAAATGAAGGAGCTGGAGGGCTTCCACGACCATCACGAGGGCACCAAGCGCGGCAAGAACATCGTGCGGCGCTTCAACTGCGGCGGCATCAGCGTCGTCCACATGGGCGATGTGGGCTGCATCCCCTCGGAGGAGATCATCGAGCTCTGCAGGGGCTGCGATGTGCTGCTCATCCCCGTGGGCGGCCACTTCACCGTGGACGCAGAGGAGGCCTGGACGATCACGGAGATGATCGCGCCCCGCTGCGCGGTGCCCATGCACTACCGGGGCGAGGGCTTCGGCTTCCCCATCATCGGCACGGCGGACGCCTATGCGGCCCATTTCGACAAGGTGACCCACGTGGAGCGCAGCTTCACTGTCGATGAAAACGGCCCCACCGGCTGCATCCTTACCCTTTAATCCGACAAAAAACGCAGCTCTTCTCCCGTATACTGACCGCAGGAAAGGCGGTGTATACGAACTTGAAGAGACTGCGTTTTTTATTTTTTCTGACGGCGCTGCTCCTGCCCCTGAGCCTGTGCGCAAGGGCGCAGGAGCCGCAGGAGCAGGATGTTCAGGAGGAGCGGGAGCTGCTGGCCAAGGCCATTTATGCCTGCACGGGGCAGGTGAGCTTCTGCCGGGAGTGGCGGCTGTGCATCGGCGAGCTGCTGCTCAACCGGGTCGCCTCCCCGGAATTCCCGGACACGCTGGAGGAGGTCATCTATGCCGACGAGACCTACTGCGGCAAGGTAGAGGGCTATTTTGCCGCCATCACACCCGATTCCCGGGCCTATGCGGCGGCGGACAGGCTCCTTGCGGGAGAGCGGGTGCTGAACGATCCCTCCGTGGTCTGGCAGAACTGCCATATCTATGACGGCGGCGTGTGCAAAAGCTACTACGATTACCGCTGGGGCACCATCTACTTCTGCCGCTCCCCACAGCAGGAGCTTTATTGGTGAGTTCGGTACCCCGCCCCTGTCATTGCAAACCGGTGCGGCAATCCGTTTTTCCCCCACGCGGTGGGGGACGGAGTTCAGCCCCCCTCATTCTCTTTCTCGGCAGAAAGAGAATGAGCGCCGCTGGCGGTGGAGAAGAGAACAGAGGCTTCGGCGGCAAAACGCCGCCGTCAGAAAATCTGAGGTTCTGCATTTTAGACCGCTGCTTGTCGATACGCTCTGGGACCCCTTCCGCTGCCGCTGATGGGAGCTTGTCTTAGTGAGTGCAGGGGGAACGGATTGCCACATCGCTTCGCTCCTCGCAATGACAGGCAGGGCTGAAATCAGGGCACGGACATAAAAAACTCCGCAGTCGAAATGATACAACCGCATAAGGAAGTATTTTGAATAAGAAAACCCGCCGAAAAGAGATTTCCTTTCGGCGGGCAATTCTTTTGTCCGACAAACTGCAAATTGTTGCTCTAATCTATGTGCTTTATATCATATCACAATAAATAACACCATCCGCATTATGAATATTTGGATATTCATCGATATTTTCAACTAAGGTGTACCCGAGTTCTTCTAAAATTCCTCTCACAGACCATCCGTAGTTTGAACGAAAAATCTTAATGCCAGGATATGTAAATTTTTCATTTACCTCATCAAACCCAAAAATCTCTTCAAGCTCTTCACCGGTGTAATCCATTAAAAATCCATATTTGTCCGAAAGGCTTTCATCGTCTTTCAAGTTTTCATCCTCTTCTCCGTCAATGTGATTAATAAGAAATTTACCCAGTTCAGAAATTGAGAGATTTAGTTTAATAGTCGTTTTGTAGACAAGACTTTTTTGTAACTCCGTTCTTAACGATAGTACTTTTCCGCTTAATACTTCCATCGCAAATGGTTTGTCAGTATATCCATTTAGATTAATGAGATCTTCTTCCAAACAATCGACAATGTCTTCAGAGAGAATCCCAGTCTTTTCTTCATCAAGCCTTTCAACCACATATATTTTTCTTCCATCAATATGTGTATGAATATCACATACTATACCAATTAACCCCGTTTTGCAATTTTTGACAGCATCATATTCAAGCATATGCATATTGAGGTTCTCCTGTTCAAACGTGGTTTTATGCTATGGCAGTAAAATTCCTGTTTGTCCACATCTGTAACGAGCATCGGATTTTGCCGCACAAAACCCACACCCGAAAAACATCCTTACCGCACTTTGGCAAATGGCTACGGAGTTTTTTATGGGTTGGTTCAGCCCTCTTCGACGGCATACACGCTCTCGCTGCCGCCTTCCCGGTAGGTATAAACGTCAAAGCCCTCATAGTGCCAGAGGCCGTCCTCCCCGTCGCCCAGGCAGGAGGGGGCATAATCCTCGCGGCTCACGGGCTCGCCCACGGCGGCAAGAAGCTCGTCCACGCTCTCGCCCTCCAGTGCCTTGGCAAGCTCAAAGGCGGAGGGGGCAGCGGGCTCGGGCTCGGCCGGGGTCTCGGCGGGCGTTTCCACCGGAGCGGCAGGCGTCTCCGTCTCGACGGGGGTCTCGGTCTCGGCGGCGGGGGTGGGGGCGGGTTCTTCCTTCCCGCTGCAGGCGCAGAGGCTCAGCAGGCAG
>JAGHSH010000097.1 GCA_018065965.1 Candidatus Apopatocola equi | reverse complement strand
TTCAATGAGGGCGGCTTCGAGATCGACCGCTCGCAGGATGTCTTCGGCGTTCTGCCGATGGACGACGCCGATGGCATGGACTTTGCGGAGGAGGAAGAATAATAAGTTATACACCGTTTGATGCGATCCAGATCAGCATTGCTTCTCCCGAAATGATCCGCGCCTGGTCCCACGGCGAAGTGAAGAAGCCCGAAACCATCAACTACCGCACGCTGAAGCCCGAACGCGACGGCCTTTTCTGCGAGCGGATTTTCGGGCCTACCAAGGACTGGGAGTGCCACTGCGGCAAGTATAAGAAGATCCGCTACAAGGGCAAGATCTGTGACCGCTGCGGCGTGGAGATCACCAAGAGCAAGGTGCGCCGTGAGCGCATGGGCCACATCGAGCTGGCTGCCCCTGTGAGCCACATCTGGTATTTCAAGGGCATTCCCAGCCGCATGGGTCTGCTTCTGGACATGACCCCCCGTATCCTTGAAAAGGTTCTGTATTTCGGTTCCTATATCGTCACCGATCCCGGCGACACCCCCATGCGCAAGGGCGACCTTCTCTCCGAGAAGGAATACCGGGATATGCGTGAGAAGTATGAGGACGATTTCCAGGCCGGCATGGGCGCCGAGGCCATCAAGAAGCTGCTGGCGGACATCGACTGCGAGGAGCTTTCCGCGCAGCTCCGCGCCGAGCTGAAGGACGCCTCCGGCCAGAAGAAGGCCAAGCTCGTCAAGCGTCTTGAGGTGGTGGATGCCTTCCGCATCTCCGGCAACAGCCCCACCTGGATGATCATCGACGTGCTTCCCGTCCTGCCTCCCGAGCTGCGTCCCATGGTGCAGCTGGACGGCGGCCGCTTTGCGACCTCCGACCTCAATGACCTTTACCGCCGCGTCATCAACCGCAACAACCGTCTCAAGCGCCTCATCCAGCTCAATGCGCCCGATATCATCGTCCGCAATGAGAAGCGTATGCTGCAGGAGGCTGTGGACTCCCTGATCGATAACGGCCGCCGGGGCCGCGCCGTGGTGGGCGCCAACTCCCGCGCCCTCAAGTCCCTGAGCGATCTGCTCAAGGGCAAGCAGGGCCGCTTCCGCCAGAACCTGCTGGGCAAGCGTGTGGACTATTCCGGCCGAAGCGTTATCGTTGTCGGCCCCTCTCTGAAGATTTATCAGTGCGGCGTGCCCAAGGAAATGGCCATCGAGCTCTTCCGCCCCTTCGTCATGAAGAAGCTGGTGGAGGACGGCATTGCCAACAACATCAAGTCCGCCAAGAAGATGGTCGACCGTCAGCGCAGCGAGGTTTGGGATGCGCTGGATGTGGTCATCAAGGAGCATCCCGTGCTGCTCAACCGTGCGCCTACGCTGCACCGTCTGGGCATCGAGGCCTTCGAGCCCGTGCTGGTGGAGGGCCGCGCCCTCAAGCTCCATCCTCTGGTCTGCACCGCCTTCAACGCCGACTTTGACGGCGACCAGATGGCCATCCATGTGCCCCTCTCTGCCGAGGCTCAGGCGGAAGCCCGTCTGCTGATGCTCTCTGCCAACAACCTGCTCCGTCCTCAGGACGGCCAGCCTGTCACCGTGCCCACGCAGGACATGGTCCTGGGCTCCTACTACCTGACCATGGAGCGCTTTGAGAACGGTATGTGCCACCTCAACAACAACGAGGAAGAGAACTGGCCCTCCAACATTCCCTTTGAACTGGCCGGCAAGTCCTACTTCAGCCTCAGCGAGGAGGAGCGTGCGAAGATCAACCTGCACAGCTACCGCAATCCCGATGAGGCGATCATGGCCTACTCCGAGCACGATGTAGGTCTCCATCAGCCCATCCGCGTGCGCGTGACCAAGACCTCCCCCGCCGACAGCACGCTGCTGCGCCGGATCCGTGAGCTGGATGAGAGCAGGGGAGTCCGCACCGTCGAGTGTGAGACCGCCGCCGGCATCGAGGTCACCCGACCCGTGATCA
>JAGHSH010000223.1 GCA_018065965.1 Candidatus Apopatocola equi | reverse complement strand
AGCCCCTTCAGGGGTAGCCCGAAAAAATAATGCGGTCGGCAAACTTTTTCGGGTCCCTTTAGGGGCTGCCTGTATCAGGCCCTTATAGGGCTTAATCAAGCCACCGGCTCAGCCGGTGGTCTTGACTTCCGCTCCCATATCGCGCCCCGGTCGGGGAAGGAACGCGCGATACATATTATAATATGTATCTGCTGCCTCCGGGAACAGGAGCCTCAAAGCAAAACACGACAGACTGTAGTGTTTCAAACAAGAGATGTACAACATTTGTTGGATTCATGGGCTTAAATTTCGCATTATTCGGATTGACTTATGCCTTTCTACGCATTATAAATAATAAAAGGGTATAGCTGTTTGCATAACCCAAAGAGAAAATTGACTAAGGAGAAAAAATGGACAACAAGAAACCTCAGCTTACCAGCGGCATTGTGAACTCTTATGCGCTGGCCAACGGTCTGAACACCATGGCGTTCACGGTTCCTACCCTGTACCTGAACATGTTCATGACCGACTACCTCGGCATTAACCCCGTAGCACTGGGAACCGGCATGCTCATCGCTAAGACGGTAGACTTCATTGTCGGTATCGTGGCCGGCATCATCATCGAAAAGGCCAACATGAAGCGCGGTAAGTACATGAGCTGGATCCGCATCCTCACCGCCACTCTGTTCTTCGGCAACATCATCCAGATGCTCGACACCACCGCTTTCGTGGGCAACAGCACCGCCCGTCTGATCATTGTCATGATCGGCTACATGATGTTCCACTGCTCCATGAACTTCAATGCCACTGCCCGCGCTGCTCTGATTCCCAAGATGGCCGGCTCTGACATGGAGAGCAGAAAGCTCATTACCGCCCGCCAGGGTCAGGTTGCTGCTGCTGTCAGCATCATTGCTTCCGCTACCATTCTGCCCATCGTTTCCTTCGTCCAGAAGACCACCGGCCAGGACTCTCTCGGTTATTTCATTGCCGCGCTGCTGTTCTCCACTTCTTTTGTGGTCTGCAACATGATCTTCATCAAGAAGGCCTCTGTCTTCGATCCCCCCATGGCCGCCGCTGAGGCCAAGAAGAGCAGCCCCACCGTCAAGCAGATGGTCGCGTCTGTTGTCACTAACAAGCAGATGCTCGTGCTCTTCTCCGGCTACGTGTTCTTTACCGTGGGCACCCAGCTCTACGCCGGCGTTCTGACCTACTTCTTCAGAGTTACCGGTAACTTCGGCAAGTACACCCTCGCTCAGACTGCCCGCGCCATCTGCGCCTTCCTGACCTCCATGGTCGCCCCCAAGATCGGCAAGCGCATCGGCAAGAAGAACGCTCTGGTTGTCGGCTGGCTCGTTTATGCCGCCGGCGCCCTGCTGATCTGGGCTTTCGGCTACAGCTCCGCTACGCAGACCGCCAACATCACTGTTGTGATCATCGGTATGTGCATCTGCCAGTCCGCTATGTATCTCTACACTGTGTTCATGGCCAACTACTATCTGGATTGCGGTGAGTACGGCTATGCCACCACCGGTGTTGACAACCGCACCATGGCCGTTACTGTTATGAACTGGCCCACCAAGATCGGCTTTGCCGTGGGCGGCTCCCTCGTGGGCTACAGCCTTGCCTGGGCCGGCTACATTGCTCCCGACGCCGCTTCCGGCACTGCCGGCTCCTTCCAGTACATGAACCGCTTCATGATGATCGTCGGCCTGATTCCTGCCATCTGCATTGTGATCGGTGCCGTCATCATCTTCACCCTCTACAAGCTCACCGACGCCCAGGCCTCCGAGTACGCCAAGATGAACGCTGAGCGCGAGGCTGCTGCCAAGAACGCCTGATTCCCCCATCCGGCAATTCACAGAATTTCAAAGCCCCTCACTTCCCTGCGGAAGTGAGGGGCTTTTCTGCATTTGTGGGCAGATCAGAGGATCGTGACCAGCTCGTCCAGCGTCTTGGAGGCGGCGTGCTGGGGACCGGGCGCGGCGTCCTCGGCGGCATAGCCGATGGGCAGCAGAGCCACAGGCTCCAGATTTTCGGGAAGCTTCAGAGCGGCCTTCACCTTCTCGGCCTCGAAGAAACGAACCCAGCAGGAGCCGATGCCAAGCTCCCAGGCCTCCATCATGGCATGGGTGCAGGCAATGGCTGTATCCACCTCGCCGGCGCAGGCGTGGTCGGTGGGATGACTCCACACATTTTCCTTGTCATAGCAGAAGAGAAGCACCGTGCCTGCGCCGTAGAGGCAGGGGGAGAGGGTGCGGGCGGTTTCCATGGCCTCTGCGCTGCGGAGCACATACACGCGCTGAGGCTGCTTGTTTACGGCGGTAGGCGCCAGACGGACGGCCTCCAGAATCTTATTCAGCTTTTCCTCTTCCACGGGACGGTCGGAGAATTTGCGGACAGAGTAGCGTTCGGCGGCAAGCTCAAGAAAAGTCATAGGACGGACTCCTTCCATATTTTGGTGTTTTCATTATACCACCGGCAGACTGCAAATGTAAAGAGGCGGGACGATCTGTTTTTGAAGGGGTATGGTGTTCGACAAAGCTTGACAACCGGCAACGCACTTGACAAAACAGATTGCCGGTTGTATAATTACACCGTGTTTTAGAGATGATTTGTAAAGGAGGAGTATGAATGATGGACAGTAATACCGATCTGCTGCCCCAGTACATGCGTATCGCGGCGGATATTGCCGCGAAGATCGCTGCCTCGGATTATGAGGTCGAGCACAGGCTGCCGGGGAAATCGACCCTTTCTTCGGCTTATGGGGTTTCGCAGGAGACGGTGCGCAAGGCAGTGAATCTCCTTTCCGAAATGGGGGTCGTATCCATTCGGGAAAATGTCGGCACGGTGGTTCTCTCTGCGGATGCGGCGAAGCATTACCTGGAGACGATCCGGATCCGGAAGGAGCAGTTTTCCATCCGCGACCAGCTCCGCTCCATGTTCGCGGACTATAACGAGCTGGGTAATAAAATTCTGGAAATGAGCGAGAGCCTGATCTCGTCCGCCTCGGTTCCGCTGCCCGCGGATCAGGCGGTTCCCATGTATGAGATGACGGTGCCCGAAAACTCGGACAAGGTCAATCTGAGCGTAGGCGATCTGCGCTTCTGGCAATGCACCGGCGCCACCATTGTGGCCATCAAGCGCGGGCAGAGCATCAACCTCTCCCCGGGCCCCTACGCTGTTCTCCGGGCGGGGGATGTGATCGTGTATACAGGGCCATCCGGCTCCCGGCGCGCTGTGCAGCAGCTTTTTACCAGCGGACGGACGCAGAACACCCTGTATCTGATCCAGGAGCAGATCAACACGGCGGTCCATATGAAGGAGCTGACGCTGGTGGCGGAAATCCTGGGCGCCCGGGTGGGCGATATCAGCGACTTCGTTGCCATGGAGAAGGGCATGACCAACCACTCCTATCTCTTTTCCTGCAAGGGCAACCGCTATATCCTCCGCATCCCCGGCGAAGGTACGGTCAATCTCATCAACCGGGTGGACGAGGCGCAGGTCTACCGTGCCATTGCGGGTACCGGGCTGTGTGATGACGTTGTGTATCTCAATCCCCAGAACGGCCTGAAGGTCACCCGCTTTCTGGACGGCGTCCGCACCTGCGACCCATACAACGAGGAAGACATCACAAAGTGCATGGCGCTGCTGCGCCGCTTCCACGGCATCCGGCTTTCCGTCGGTCACGAGTTTGACATTTTCGGCCAGATCGAGTATTACGAATCTCTCTGGAAAGGCCGTCCGTCCGCCCATGAGAACTATGCCGAGATCAAGGGGAAGATCCTGTCGCTCCGGCATTTTGTGGAGGAAAACTGCGGCGAATACTGCCTGACGCACATCGACGCGGTGCCCGATAACTTCCTTTTCCATACGGTGAACGGGCAGGAGCGGCTCCAGCTTACGGACTGGGAGTATGCGGGCATGCAGGATCCCCATGTGGACGTCGCCATGTTCTGTCTCTACAGTCTCTATGACCGCCGGCACATCGACAAGCTCATCGACCTTTATTTCGAGGGGCAGTGCGAGAGAAAGACAAGGGTCAAGATCTATTGCTATATCGCGGCCTGCGGTCTGCTCTGGTCGAACTGGTCGGAGTATAAGCGGACGCTCGGGATCGAGTTCGGCGACTATGCCGAGCATCAGTACCGCTACGCAGAAAAGTATTATGAAGTTGCCAGAAAGGAGATAAAAAAGCTTGAGAAGGAAAATTGACCCTGCAACCACCGTTATTCCCTTTGGGTTCATTCTCGTCCTCTGCGCCCTGTTTATCATCTATCCGGAGAGCTCCACGAACGCGCTGAGCGCCCTGCGCACCTTTCTGGGAGACAGCTTCAGGAGCTATTACCTGATCGTCAGCCTCGGGATCCTGATCGTATCCCTGTATCTGGCCTTTTCTCCCATCGGAAATATCACTCTCGGTGAACCCGGGGAGAAGCCCCAATACAACTTCTGGACC
>JAGHSH010000272.1 GCA_018065965.1 Candidatus Apopatocola equi | reverse complement strand
CCCAAGGGCTTCGTGCCCCGCCCCTATGACCCCATACCCGAGAGCTTTGCCTACGGCTTCGAGAGTCTCTCCGAGGGGGAGGCGCGCATGGAGAACGAGCTGTGGTTTGAGTATTTCGGTCAGCTGGGCGAGTACACCGGCTCTTATTTCGGCGTGTTCGGAGAAACAGCCGATGGGGAAGGCCCCACCGACTCCTTCCGCGCCGCTCTGACGGTGGAGGAAAGCGGCAGGGTGTACGATTCCTATCTGGGGCTTGAAACCTATCCCTTTACCCTGCTGCTGCCCGAGGGCGTGGAGCCCTTCGGCTCCCGGGAGGTACACGGGCTGCTCTATCGGCTCAACAGCAGTCGGGATGTGCTGCTGAGCTATGTTTATGAGGGGATCGGCTGCACAAGGCTGATTCCCGAAAGTGCCGCGGATGAAAGCGGTACTGTTTCCCTTGCCCTCCCCTATGACGATCCGCCGGACGAGCTGCCCTTCCGCGTTTACGGAAACGGCACGGATATCGTCGGCGTGTTTGAGCGAAGCCCAGAGCACATCCTTTTCCATGTCACGCCGGAGCATTCCAACTTTGCCGGGCGGGAGGATGTGGCCTATGTTTTTGATATACGGAATACTGCTGAATAAAGCGGTTCGCTGCAAAAGGATGATTGCAGCGAACCGCTTTTTCTTTGCTTTCGGCTTTTTCCCCCACGCCGTGGAGGACGGGAAGCAGCCCCCCTCATTCTCTTTCCCGGCAGAAAGAGAATGAACGCCGCTGGCGGTGGAGAAGAGAACAGAGGCTCGCGGCGAAATGCCGCCGTCGGAAGATCTGAGTTTCTGCGTTTCAGACCGCTGCGTGTCGATACGCTCCGGGAACCTTTCTGCTGCCGCTGATGAGCAATAAGCTGTAGTTGTCAGCAGCGGGAACGCGGATTGCCGCGCCGCTTCGCTCATCGCAATGACCGAGGGGCTGAAAAAGATTCCCTGCAAAACGGTAGTTTGCAGGGAATCTTTTTATTTATGCAGTTCGTTGGTGACCTTGCGGCGGAAGAGAGCATTCATGGTTTCCGCCGGGTCGCTGCCCTCGTAGAGGATGGAATAGACCGCCCGGCAGATGGGCAGCTCCACAGCGTAACGCTCGGAGAGCAGGTGCAGCGCCCGAACGGTATAGTAGCCCTCGGCCAGCTTGCTGTAGCTCTCCCCTTTGACAAAGCTCTCACCGAACTGACGGTTCTGAGAGAAGGGGGAGAACACTGTGGCCTCATAATCGCCCAGATGGCAGAGCCCGTAGGCCGAAAGTTCGTTGCCGCCCATGGCCTTGATCAGCCGGGCGATCTCCCGGGTTCCGCGGCTCATGAGGGCACCCTTGAGGGCAGAGCGATCCATGCCGTCCAGCATACCGGCGGCAATTCCGATCACATTTTTGGCAGCAGCGCCGATCTCATTGCCGATCAGATCGTCCCCGTAATAGAAGCGGATCAGCTCGCTGGAGAAGGCGTCCACCAGCCGATAGCGCACCTCCTCCTTTTCGGAGTCGATGACCATGCAGTTGGGTACTCCCCGGGTAAACTCCTGCACATGACCGGGGCCCACCCAGACGGCGATGTCGTTCTTTCCGCCCAGATACTCCCCCGCCACCTCGGAAAGGCGCTTGCCCGTATCCTCCTCGATGCCCTTCATGCAGAGGATGAAGGTCTTTCCCTCCGGCTGAAAGGGCAGCAGCTCCGTGCAGAGGCTCCGCAGGGACTGGCTGTCGATGGAAATGACCACCGTTTCGCTCTCCAAGGCCTCGGCAAGGCTCGTGGTCAGCTCCACAGATTCCCTCAGCTCCAGCAGATCGTTCTTTCGTTCTGCCATAAACCGCTGCATATGTTTGGAGCTGCTGCGGCCATAGATCTTTACATGATGGCCGATTGAATCCAGATACCACGCGATCAGAGATCCCCAACGGCCACAGCCGATCACCGAAATGTTCATAGCGAAACCTGCTTTCCCTTGAATTCCGCTCAATTATATCAGAAAATTTATGTAATTCAAGAGGCAGAAAGCAGTTTTGACAGAAAGTTCACGATTTTTTCCACATCCACATGAGCGTTCCCTCGCTGCACTCCATGCCCAGAGAAGCCTGCAGGGCGAAGGAAGCGGCATTGGAAAGATAGACCTGCCCGTAAGGGACGAGCCCCAGGGAGAGCTGGCGTTCGATGAGCGCTTTCTCCAGCTCTGTACCGAAGCCCCGGCGGCGATATGCCGGCAGCACCTCCAGCATACCCATGCTGCCCTCCGTATGCATACCGACCATGCCGATGAGTGTATCCCCCCAAAAGCCCAGCAGCACGGCACCGGCAGAGAGAGAACCGCGAAGATCCGCATCGGAGGAGCCGTGGTAGATGCTGCGGCAGAGCTCAAAATCCGCTTCGGCAGCAGGACGGAGCGTCAGCTGCCGATCCCGCACGGGAGGCTCCGGCCGCGTCCAGACCACCTGTTTGCACTTTTCGTCATACTCCATGCCGTAGCGCTCCCCGGCAAAGGCGATGAGCGCATCGTCATAGAGCACGATAAGGTCATACTCCCGATCCTCATGGGCCATGAGCCAGCGTTTGCCGGTCTCGGTCTCCGCCATCAGGAAATACACATGTCCCAGAGGTTCATATACAAAGATGCCCTCTTCACTGTCCTCCAGCACCTCACCCGTACCGCGCAGAAGGGAGTTGCGGATGTTGGCCGAGAGCAGAGGCTCCCGCATCAGATCATATTTCGTCATGGTTCATCCTCGTAATCGTCATAGAACTCCCGGAAGCTCCGAAGATACTCCCGGAACTTTTTCCACGCCGCACGGAAGCGGGTGGTCTTTTTCTGGGCTTTGGCCTCCTCCAGCTGCGCCCTGCGGCTGCCCGGGAACCAGTATACCCGGCACTCGTAGGGCTTGAGATAAACGTTTCTGCCCTCCAGCGCGTCCCCATGGGTGGAGAGCAGCAGCTCACCCTTCTTCAGCTCATATTCACGGGGGCAGACCAGCAGCCGCGCCACGGAAGCAAAGGAGCACATGACCAGCAATCTGCCCGAGCGGTTCGTGCGCTCATACACATAAAACCACGGGCTCAAAGGCCGCAGATCCCGGTAGCTGCCGGTGCGCACCACGTTCATCTCCCGGCGCAGAGTGAGCGCCTTCCGGTAAAAATTCAGGAGGCTGTCCGCATCCCCATCCTGCTGCGCCACATTGACGCTGCGGTAATTTTGGTTTACATAAAACCAAGGCTCCCCGGTAGTAAAGCCGGCATCGTCCCCGTCGCTCCACTGCATGGGGCTGCGGGCAGACTGGCGGGAGCTGCGCCAGACCCGCTCCAGACGCTTTTTGTCATCCCGGGTGCGGGCGCGGCGATAAAGCCGGAGGCTCTCGTCATCCTGATACCAGTCTACGGAATCCAACCGGATGTTGGTCATGCCGATCTCCTGCCCCTGATAGAGCAGCGGGGTGCCGCGCTGGAAGAGGACGGCCGCCGCCAATGCCTTCCCGCTGGCAGTACGGAGCTTCTCCGAGCCGAAGCGGGAAACGGAACGGGGCGTATCCTCATTTTCCAGGCACAGGATGTTCCAGCCCTTCTCCGCCATGGCTCGCTGCCAGCGATCCCAGTAGAATCTCTGCCGGAGCAGACTGAAACGGGTATGAAACAGACCGTTGAAAAGGCTGTCGCCCCGGAAATAGTCCCGATGAAGCACCAGATCCAGCTCTCCGTCGGGCTCATCGGCATAGTCCCGCGCCTCCTGCGCCCCCACAGAGCCCAGATCGCCCACCGTGAGGCAGTTATAGCGATCCAGCACGTCATGGCGGAACTCCTGCAGGTAGGAACGGAGGAAGGGGCCCCGGTCATAGTGGCGGCTGCCCCGGCGCAGAGGCCAGAGCGGCAGTCCCTCGGGCAGCTCCTTGGGCTTGGAGATCAGGTTCAGCCTGTCCTCCCGGAAGCCGTCTACCCCCAGATCCAGCCAGAAGCGCATGATTTTCTTGATCTCTGCGCGAACTTCCGGGTTCCGCATATTCAGATCCGGCTGATTCTCGCCCTGCAGATGCAGGTAGTAGGCCTTGCGCTCCCCGCTCCAGCTCCATGCACTCTCGCTGTAGATGTTCTGCCAGTTATTGGGCGCGCGCCCCCGCTCCCCGGCAGGACGCCAGATATAGTAATACTTGTAGGGCTTCTCCCCCTGTTCGCTGGCACGGAACCAGGGATGCTCCGTACCCGTGCAGGACAGCTCCAGATCCAGAATGAGCTTCATGCCCCGGCGATGGAGCTCCTCCAGCAGGGCCAGAAAAGCCTCCATGCCGCCGTATTCCTCCGCCACGGCGCAGAAATCCGTCACGTCACGGCCTATATCCCGGTTCATGGAAGGGCATACCGAGGATAGCCATATCCCATCCGCCTGCAGGGACTGGATATAGTCCAGTCTGTCCTTCAGACCCCATAAATCGCCGATACCGTCCCCGTTGCCGTCCAGAAAGCTCCGCGGAAAAACCCGGTAAAAGCACAAATCCTTATACCATCTTGCGCGTTCGTCCATGAGTAACCTCTTTATCCGTATTTGATCGTAAAGATATAATGTTTATATAATGAATCCGCTCAGAAGCGGAAGCGGCTGTGTTCACATAATATGGGTACATTTTCAATATTTATAGTGCCGTAACCGCCTACATCTATTGTACCTGAGAGCTTGCCCACGGTGCAGTGAGAGCGGAAATAAAGCAGGCGGATATCCCTTGCGAAAAGCTCGTCCCGCCAGGGAGTAAAGCGCAGCTCCACTGCGCCGTCCTCGGAAAAGATCCGGCTCTCGCGGAGGAAATCGCCCTTCCTGCTCTCCCGGAGACGGTTGAGCTTCAGCACCTCGCCATCAAGAAAGAGCGCATTCTCCAACCCCGAGCCGGCATAGCCGAAGCCCCAGCCGAAGAGCAGGGCAAGGCTGTGGCCCTCCCGGATCTGGCAGGCGCAGCCCAGCACCCGGCGGCACTCCATGTGGAAAGCCCCGCGGCCGCTCTCATAGAAGGCAAAGGCAGACTCCAGGGAATATTCCTTTTCCCGGAAGCGCACACACCCCCGCAGCTCGGAAAACACCTGCCTGCCCGCATAAAAGAAGCGATGCATTTTTTCAAAAGGAGAGGCCGTATAGAGCGTTTCACTCTGATCGGGCAGCATCAGCTCCACATCGAATTCCCCACAATAACAGCGCAAACGGTGGAAACGGCCGTCATAGTCCAGAGAAAGGAAAAAGTCCTTGTCCTCACAGAGAATGTGATGAGGCTCATCGGCGGTGAAGTCCACCGTGAAGCGGTCGCCCGGGAAAAAGCGCAGGGGGCCGCTGATGCAGTATCTGCCCGTGCGGAGATCCGTGAAGGAGGCCCGGCAGACGCCCAGGGGGCCGACTCTGCCGTAGAGCAGGCGGAAAACGCAGTCCTCGCCCAGCAGCTGATAAAGCTCCCACTCCCTGCCGCGCAGGCGGGACACTGATTCTCTCGCATAGCTGCGCTCGGCGTCAGTGCTCCAGAAGGAACGGAGCAGCCGGCCGCGTGCGTCCAGCAGCGGCTGTTTATCGGATGTAGACGGTGCGTTTTTCATGCTTCTCTCCCATAATATCGGATAATAGTAAATTATATCGCGAAACAGAGAAATATGGAAGTAGTAAGCGAGATTTTTTCCTTTTTTTCATCATCTTTTCCGAAAGTCTTACAATATTCGTCTGGTTGTCATAATACACAAATTTGGTTTACATATTTTTTGTAATTCCATGAAGAAAAAAGGCTTGTGTTTTACATAAT
>JAGHSH010000037.1 GCA_018065965.1 Candidatus Apopatocola equi | reverse complement strand
GACGGCAGTAGGATACACGCGCCGATCCAAAATCCGCACGGTGCCGTTCTCATACCATGCCACATTTTCGTATTGCAGCATGAAAGCCAGATCCTTATCCTGTCTTTCCATCGGCTGCACCTCAGATGCCAAGATAGGCAACGCTTTCGGCAGCCAGCGCATAGACGCGCTCGGCATCGATGGTCTTGAATTCGCCGTTCTCATAGAGGACTTTCCCGTTGACCATGGTCATGCAGACGTCGTTGCCCTGAGCGGTGTAGCAGAGGGTGGAGAGCGTGTCGGGGTTGGGGAAGAGGTGCGGCCGGTGCAGATCAATGGCCACCACATCGGCCTTCTTGCCCACGACCAATGCGCCGGTGTCCTCCCGACCCTGCTGCAGGGCGCCGTTGCGGGTAGCCATGGCAAAAGTGATTTCGGGCTTCATGACCGTGGGGTCGGTCATGTAACCGTTGTGGATAATGGAGGCCAGATGCAGCTCCTCGAACATATTGAGGTTGTTGTTGCTGGCGGCGCCGTCGGTACCAAGGGTCACGTTCACGCCCCGCTGCCGCATCTTCTCCACAGGCGCAAAGCCGCTGCCCAGCTTCATGTTGGAGCTGGGGTTGTGCATGGCGGTCACGCCGCACTGGGCCATGATCTCAATGTCCTCCTCGCTGACCCACACGCAGTGGGCGGCGGCGGTGGGGGAGAGGAAGGTGCCGCAATCCCGGAAATAGGCGGCAGGGGTCTTGCCGCGGCGTGCGATGCACTCTTCGTGTTCTGTTTTGGTTTCGGACATATGCAGGTGCATCCGGCCATGGTTCTCCGCAGCCAGCTCGCTGTAATAGCGGACGGTGCTTTCGTTGGAGGTATATTCGGCGTGGATGGCAAAGTCAATGCGGATGCGATCCTCGGCGGCGTGGTGGAAGCCACGGAAGAGCTCCATGGACTCGCGGATGCGGAAATTCTCCCGGGGATCGGCGTTAGAATCGAATTCCTGAACGGGACGGCAGAGATTGGCCTTGATACCCGCGTCCGTGCAGGCGGCAACGGTCTCCTCGGTGAAGTTATACATATCCGTAAAGGAGGTGGTGCCGGTGGAGAGCATCTCCAGCAGAGCCAGATCCGTGCCCACGCGGATGTCCTGCGCACGGAGTTTGTCCTCGGTGGGGAAAATGTAGTCATAGAGCCAGGTCTGCAGGTTCTGATCGCTGCCCAGCCCGCGGAGCAGCGTCATGGGCGTATGGGTATGGCCGTTGATGAGACCGGGGATGAGCAGCTTGCCGGAAAAGTCGCGGATCACATCATAGGGCTCTTCGGGAATGCTCTCACCGATATAGCAGATGGTGTCATTCTCAACGCCGAGACAGGCATGCTTCAGGGTTTTATAGATGCCGTTTTCCTCCGTAAGGATATCGGCGCCGGTAAAAAGCGTTTTCATATTTTTCTTTCTCTTCTCTTTCAGATGATGGTGAGCAGGTCAGACATATAGACGCTGAACTCGGTTTCAATGAGAGCAGCGGTCTCCATGACCTCTGTGTGGGTAAGCGGCTGGCTCAGAATGCCTGCGGCCATGTTGGTGATCACGGAAAAACCGACGACGGGCAGAGAGCAGTGGGCGGCAGTCACCGCTTCGGTGACGGTGGACATACCCACTGCGTCGCCGCCGAGGGCGCGGATGGCGCGAATCTCCGCCGGGGTCTCAAACTGGGGGCCGGGCATCCAGAAATAGACGCCTTCGTGGAAACGGAGCGCATAGTCCTTCGAAAGGGTCATAGCCAGGTTGCGAAGCCTGGGGTCATACATCTCGGAAACATCGAAGAAACGGGGGCCGAACTCGTCCAGATTGGGGCCGCGCAGGGGACTGGTGCCGGAGAAAACGATCTGATCGGAGATAACCATGATGTCACCGGGCTTGTAGCCAAGATTCACGCCGCCGGCCGCATTGGTCAGCACGAGAGCGCGGACACCCATGAGTTTGAAGATGCGCACGGGAAGAGAGAGCTGTTCAAAGCTGTAGCCCTCATAGGAGTGGAAGCGTCCGGACATACAGAGAATGCGGCGGCCGCGGAGGGTGCCGAAGATGAATTTCCCCGCATGACCCGGCACGGTGGAACGGAGGAAAAAGGGAATATCGCTGTAAGGGATCTCCACCGCGTCCACCAGCATCTTGCTCAGGGAGCCGAGTCCGGAGCCGAGGATAACGCCCAGCTCTGCCTCGCCGCCGATCTTGTTTTTGATGTAGGCAGCAGCCTGCTCATACATGGCGTAGGTATAATGGGTTTCCATGGTGATTCCTCCTGTCACAATAGGTTTGAGTTCCGCTGAAAAAGAGGCTGGGGAAAGTGATAGAGCGCTTTCCCACGGCCCCGTTGGTTTTTATACGTTCCAGCTGTTGACATAGTGCTCCTGCTCGGCAGTGAGCGTATCGATCTTCACGCCCAGTGCGTTGAGCTTGAGCAGAGCGACCTTCTTGTCGATCTCCACGGGAACGCTCAGCAGCGCCACGGGCAGCTCACCCCGATGCTCGGCCACATAGCGGGCGCACAGCGCCTGAATGCCGAAGCTCATGTCCATGATCTCGGCGGGATGGCCGTTGCCGGCAGCCAGATTCACAAGACGGCCTTCGCCCAGCACGTAGAGCCAGTTGCCGTTGGCAAGCTTGTAGCCCATGATGTTGGGCTTCATGGGACGCGTTTCCACGGCGATCTCACCCAGCCGCTTCACATCGACCTCTACATCAAAGTGGCCGGCATTGGAGAGCAGCACGCCGTCCTTCATGGTGAGGAAGTGTTCCTCGGTGATCACGCCGCTGCAGCCGGTAACGGTAACAAAAATGTCCCCCAGAGGGGCAGCCTCAGCCATGGGCATGACCTCAAAGCCGTCCATGACCGCCTCAATGGCCTTTACGGGATCGATCTCGGTAACGATGACCTTGGCGCCAAGACCCTTGGCGCGCATGGCAACGCCGCGACCGCACCAGCCGTAGCCCGCCACCACAACGCGCTTGCCGGCCACGACCAGATTGGTGGTGCCGTTGATGCCGTCGAACACGGACTGACCGGTGCCGTAGCGGTTATCGGAAAGGTGCTTGCAGTCGGCGTCATTTACATCGAACATGGGGAAGCGGAGCTCTCCGTCCCGTTCCATGGCGCGCAGACGGTGGATGCCGGTGGTCGTTTCCTCGCAGCCGCCCAGCACCTTCTTTTCCAGCTGGGGATAGCGGTTGTGGATCATATTCAGAATATCGCCGCCATCATCAATGACGATGTCGGGCTCAGCCTTGACAACAGATTCGATGCAGGCGTTGTACTCCTCGGCGGTAGCGGCGTGAACGGCAAATACATTCATGCCGGAGGAGGCGAGGGCGGCGGCAATGTCATCCTGCGTGGAGAGGGGATTGGAGCCGGTAACATACATCTCCGCACCGCCTGCGGCAAGGACGCGGCAGAGGTATGCGGTCTTGGCTTCCAGATGGATGGAAAGAGCAATCTTCAAGCCTGCAAAGGGCTTGTCGCGCTCAAACTCTTCCTGAATGCTGCGGAGAATGGCCATGTTTCGGCGGACCCATTCGATCTTGTCTTCACCGGAGGGAGCCAGAGAAATATCGCGGATGTAATTCATGGTTTTGACGAGCGTCCTTTCTTCTTCCCTAAAGGGGCTTCTTCGTCTTGATTATAACATCACCGTGTGTAATTGTCAAAGGCTCTGGGACATAAAACTGCGGCAGAAGAGGAAGCACGGCTCTGCCCGATGGAGCTTCTGCTGTCACGGGAAAAGGCTCAGCTGTTCATGCCCCTCGGGAATGACTTCCATATCCGCGAAGATTTCCTCAGGGATATGCATGATACCGTATTTTCCGCAGAACTCCTCAAATATTTCCCGCAGTCTTGCCTCGTTGGGACTGGGGAGCCCATAGGCATTGCCGTATTCTCGAATGTAGCGCTGCTTCAAGCCGGGGAAATGCCGGTCAAGGGCGGCGTAATAGTATTCCCGGTCACCCTCCCGGAGCGTAAGACCGAAGCCGAAGGTGACAATCCCCTTCACACCGGCCTCCGCACAGTAGGAGAGGATGCCCAGGAGGTTCTCCTCCGTATCGTTCAGAAAGGGGAGCAGGGGGGTAAGCCACACCACCGTGGGAACGCCGAGCTCCCGGAAACGGCAGAGCGCCTGAAAACGCTCATAGCTGAGCGAAACGCCCGGCTCCACCAGCGAGCATAGCTGCTCGTCAAAGGTGGTAAGGGTCATCTGTAAGGTGGCTCTTGCCTTTTCATGGATGCTCTGCAGCAGCTCTGCATCCCGCAGCACCAGCGTGGACTTGGTCAGTACCGCAGCGCCGAAGGCATAGCGGTCGATCAGCTCCAGACAGCGGCGGGTGAGCTGCAGCTCCGACTCTATGGGGAGATAAGGGTCACTCATGGCTCCGGTGCCGATCACACAGCGCTTGCGCTTGGACTTCAGCGCCGCTTCCAGCAGCTCCGGCGCGTTTTCCTTGACCTCGATATCTTCAAAGTCATGGGTAAAGCCGTAGCAAAGACTGCGGGAATCGCAGTAGATGCAGCCATGGAGACAGCCGCGATAGATGTTCATGGATCTTCCGCCGGAGAGGATCGTTTTTGCTTTCACTCGATGCATGGGATGCTCTCCTTCCTAAACGGGTGCAGATAGGGCAAGAGCGTGCAGTTCTCATGCGAGCTGCACGCCCTTATCGGTGCGATCGGGTCTGTAAGCCGGGTTCTGTCTTTTGCAGCCATCTATCTAGGCGCAGTGTTGCCGCTGCGCTCAAGCCGCCTCCTCGGGACGGCCGGGTCAGCCTGTATGTCCCTCCACGGCGTTGCTCCGGATAGAGTTTACAGCACCGTTCCGTCTCCGGACGGTGGGTGAGCTCTTACCTCGCCTTTCCACCCTTACCTGCGAACGCAGGCGGTATATCTCTGTTGCACTTGTCCTAAGGTTACCCTCGGCGGGCGTTACCCGTTATCCTTACCCTGTGGAGCCCGGACTTTCCTCATGCACGGGGTTTCCCCCTGTGCCCGCGGCTGCGTGGCCCGGTCGCAAGTTGTATTTTACTACTGCACAAGAGCGCTGTCAATCCGTTTGCGTCAAAAAAGGAGGCTGCCGAAGCAGCCTCTTTTTCTTTATCTTCCTTATCTGATTTTACGCGCTTCCAGATAATACCGCTTGTCAGCGGCATGACCCATGGAAAAGCTCTTGCGGCAGAGGGGACCGTGAGCAGCGACCCAGGGAAAGAGCCCCTCCCGGTCAAAACGATCCCAGATAATGGCCAGACAGTCGCTTTTCAGTCCTAGATGCCTGCATTCATCCGCCCCGTGGATATACTCCAGCTCGGCCTCGGGATGATCCTTCAGCCAGCTGTCAAGACGGGGCTGCAGCTCCTGCAGCGGCGGGGGAGCGAGAGGATCCAGCTTCAGATCCCTGCACACGCCCGCACGGGATACACCGATCAGCAGGCGGTGAATGGGCTCAAAGCACAGTCCCGGGTCATACAGATTCACCAGCTCACACAGGGCATAACGGGCGGGATGGTCATTCCACTGATCCGGGTCGATGGTCAGCTTGACCTCCTCCCAACGGAGTTTGGCCGCTGCGAAGGAATGGTTTCCGTCCCCCATAGCGAAGAGCATATCGTCGATCGCCTGGGCACGGAGCTTCTCCAGACAGTCCGCCAGCAGTGCATAATCGGCCTCATCCCGGAGCTGCCAGCCGGTAACGGCTCCGCCCTGCTCCATAAGCTCAAAATCATAGAGAGGGGTTTTGCCCCGGCTCTGCTGCTCCAGTGCGTTCATGAGCATATCTTCCGGATCATTATAGAGCACCATTACATGGGGCAGTTCAATGGGAGCCTCCCGGCGCACGGCCAGACGGGCGGGCAGCCGTTCGATCACCGTTTGCTCCGTGGGGCGAAGGAGAGATTTAGCACCGCTGCGGTAGTCATACTGCTCCAGATCGAAGGCGACCACCAGACCCCGCCGCAGACCCGTGGAGCAGCGGCGGTGCAGGAAAACCATGCCCTCGCCGATGCTTCTGAGGATACCGTCCTGCAGATAGCGCTCCATGGTGGGGCCGATGGCTGCCTTGTGCTCATTGCTGTTCTGCAGCCACGCCTCCGGGAGAATGAGCTTCAGACTCGAGGGCGCATCGCCGACCGTCTCGCGGACACGCTCCCAGTATTCCGGCTCGGCGCTGTGCTGATCGCAGGCAACCACGGAAAAGCGGGTGAGATCCACGCCCTCTGCCGGGAGCAGCAGCTCCGGGACATGGAGTCCCAAAGCTGCCAGCCGGTCTTTTCCTTCGCTGCTCATCACTTGATCACACGGACGCGGACAACGCCGGGAATCTCGGTGATCATGGCTTCCAGCTCGGTGGGAACCTCACCGTTGAAGTCCAGAATGGTGTAGGCGTAATCACCGCGGGCCTTGTTCACAAGGTTCTCGATGTTCAGACCCTTACCGGCGACCTTCTCGGTAATGGTGCCGAGCATGCCGACCTGATTCTTGTGGAACACGGTGATGCGGTCGCCGTCGGCGCGGGCAAAGCCCACGTCGGGGAAGTTGACGGAGTTGGCAATGTTGCCGTTCTCCAGATAGTCCTTCATCTGCTTCACAGCCAT
>JAGHSH010000245.1 GCA_018065965.1 Candidatus Apopatocola equi | reverse complement strand
GGATGCGGTCTCTCTGGGCGCCAAGATCCTCGTGGATCACTTTACCCTCTTCACCGATCTCAGCGACACCGCTGCCACCAGCTCTGTCGTTGTGCAGAAGAAGGAAGAGCCCCACGACAAGGTGCTGGAGATGACCATTGAGGAACTGGATCTTTCGGTTCGTAGCTTCAACTGTCTCAAGCGCGCCAACATTAACACCGTCGAGGACCTGATCAGCAAGACTCAGGACGAGATGATCAAGGTTCGCAACCTGGGCCGCAAGTCTCTGGAAGAGGTCGAGCACAAGCTCGAGATGATGGGACTGTCTCTGGCCAAGGACGACAACCAGTGAATAAATTCGGAGGTTAACAACACATGCCTGCTAACAGAAAACTCGGCAAGACCACCGATCAGCGCATGGCTATGCTCCGCCAGCAGGTCACCGACCTCCTGGACAAGGGCCGCATGGAAACCACCATTTCCCGCGCCAAGGAGATCGCTCCCCTTGCTGAGAAGATGATCACTCTCGGTAAGGAAGGCGGCCTCGCCAACTACCGTCAGGCCAACAGCTTCATCACCCGCGAAGACGTTGCCAAGCACGTTTTTGACGAGCTCGCCCCCAAGTACGCTGAGCGTAACGGCGGCTACACCCGCATCATCCGTCTCGGCGCCCGCAAGGGCGACGCCGCTGAGATGGCTATCATCGAGCTGGTGTAATCAGAACAAAAAAGCACCTCACAGCCTTCGCTGTGGGGTGTTTTTTGTTGCGAAAAACGACTGCGTTCCCCCAGGCGGTGATGGGAGCAAGCCGAACTTTCCTCCTCCCTGTCATTGCGAACCGGTGCGGCAATCCGCATCCCTGCTGCACTCACTAAGATAAGCACCAGGCAGCGGCAGTCCTCCCGGGATGCATAGACGACTGAGGAAAGCGCAGAGGTACACCCTGAAGGTTTCCGACCGCGGCTTGCTGCCGCGGCCGTTTTCTTTGCTTTTCTCTCTTCCACCGCCGGCGACGCATTCTTTCTGTCTTTCAAGAAAAAGACAAGAAAGAATGGGGGGCTGAATATGGGCTGCGGCACCGCGTGCACCGCCATGAAAAAACCTTTTGCCCTATGGCGGAAAATGCGTTATAATAGAAGAAACAACCATCTGCCGAGGAGGCGTCTGCCATGTCCTTTGTCCATCTCCATGTGCATACCGAATATTCCCTGCTGGATGGCGCCTGCCGCATCAGCGATCTGGCGAAGCACTGTGCGGAGCTGGGGCAGAAGGCGCTTGCCATCACTGACCACGGGGTCATGTACGGGGCGGTGAACTTCTACCGTGCCTGCCGGGCGGAGGGCGTGAAGCCCATCATCGGCTGCGAGGTCTATGTGGCGTCCCGGAGCCGCTTCCAGAAGGAGCATGAGTCGGACGCGTCCTACTCTCACCTGATCCTGCTGGCAAAGAATGAGACCGGTTACCGGAATCTGAGCTATATGGTGAGCTGCGGCTTCACTGAGGGCTTTTACATCAAGCCCCGCATCGACTGGGAGCTGCTCCATGCCCACGCGGAGGGGCTGGTGTGTCTCTCCGGCTGCGTGGCGGGCTATATCGCCAACGCCTGCGTCTATGACCGCTATGAGGAGGCCAAAGCCAAGGCACTGGAGCTGAAGGCACTCTTTGGGGACGATTTCTATCTGGAGATCCAGGATCACGGCATGGAGGAGGAGCGCAAGGCGGCTGCCTCCCTCAAGCGCCTGAGCCGGGAAACCGGCATCCCGCTGGTCTGCACCAACGACGCCCACTATGTCCGCCGGGAGGACGCCCGCAGTCAGGACGTGCTCATGGCCATTCAGATGGGCAAGACCGTGGATCAGGAGGATCGGATGCGCTTTGAGAGCAGCGAGCTCTACCTCAAAAGCGAGGAGGAGATGCTCTCCCTCTTTTCCGATGTCCCCGAGGCCCTCAGCGTCACGGAGGAGATCGCGGAAAAGTGCAATTACGATTTCGAGTTCGGCCACTACCACCTGCCCGAATACCGACTCCCCGAGGGAGAAACGGACAGCTGGGAATATCTGCAGAAGCTCAGCTATGCCGGACTGCACCGCCGCTATCCCAACGGCGGTGAGCGGGAGGAGGCACAGCTTCGCTATGAGCTGGACATGATCCAGCGGATGGGCTTTGTGGATTACTTCCTCATCGTCTGGGACTTCGTGAACTTTGCCAAGAGCCACGGCATCCCGGTGGGGCCCGGCCGCGGCAGCGCCGCCGGCAGCGTGGTCAGCTACAGTCTGGAAATCACGGACGTGGATCCGATCAAATATAACCTCTACTTTGAACGCTTCCTGAACCCCGAGCGGGTAAGCATGCCGGATATCGACATGGACTTCTGCGTCCGCCGCCGGGGAGAGGTCATCGACTATGTGAACCGTAAGTACGGCAGCGACCATGTGGCGCAGATCGTCACCTTCGGCACCATGGCCGCCCGCATGGCCGTCCGGGATGTGGGCAGGGCGCTGAACCTCAGCTATGCCCAGTGCGATGCCGTAGCCAAGCAGATCCCCACGGCGCTGGGCATGACGCTGGACGAGGCCCTGAAGCTCTCCAAGCCTCTGAAGGAGATGTACGACAGCGATGAGCAGGTAAAGACCCTCATCGACACGGCCCGGGCCCTGGAGGGCATGCCCCGCCACGCCTCCACCCACGCCGCCGGTGTGGTCATCACCCAGCAGCCGGTTTACAGCTATGAGCCGCTGGCGAAGAACGACGAGTCTGTGGTCACCCAGTATACC
>JAGHSH010000011.1 GCA_018065965.1 Candidatus Apopatocola equi | reverse complement strand
CGCCCGAGCCCGCAGAGATCGAGCTGTGGGTCACCAGCGATCTGAATCTGCGCCGCACCGCAGACGGCAACGCCGAGATCCTGCTGGTCATTCCCAAGGATGCGAAGATCCGCCGTCTGGACTTCCCCTCCGGCGGCTGGGTCCATGTGAAATATGAGGAGAGCGAGGGTTATGTCAGCGAGGCCTATGTGAGCCGGACCGATCCCGCGCTGGCCGCCCCCGCCGTTTCCGCCGAGCCCGGCACCCCCGTTTCCACAGCCCCCGAGGAGAGCGGCTTCACCGTGACCCCCTGCAACGATGTGGTCTATACCACCGACGGCGCGAACCTGCGCCGGGGCCCCGGCAAGGAATACGATGTGGCCGTGTCCATCAACAAGGACACGAAGCTGCAGCGCACCGGCACCACCGAAAACGGCTGGAGCCGGGTGCTCTTTGAATCCGTGGGCTACTTTGTGAGCTCCGAATTCGTGACCACTGCTGCCCCTGAGGGTGCAGTGAGTGAAAGCAGCGAGAACGCCGCAGCGCCTGCCTCCACCCTCGGCAGCGTGGCGGAGAGCGGCGAGTTCAAGTCCGACACCGGCGTGGCGCTGAACGTCCTTGTCCGCTGGAACACCGTACACAACTCCGACGGCTCTCTGACCCTGAACCTCTCTGCTGTGCTTCTCTCCGGCCCCCTCACCGCCGCCCAGTATGCCGACAACCTCTGCTTCCGGGTGGGCAACGATACCTTCAACAAGACCGCGCCCGCCATCTCCCTGAGCGACAACACCGTGACGGAAACGCCTCTGGGCAGCCAGAGCGTGAAGGTGAGCCCCGGCAGCGTGCCCGTCAGCGTCAGCTGGACCTTCAAGGGTACCTATTCCGGGCAGGAGATCGAAAAGGTCACTGCCTCCCAGACCCTTGTGCTCCGCTGAACATTCATCTGTATTCATCAAAGCCGCTCCCGCCGCAGTGTGGGAGCGGCTTCTTTTGCTCTTTTCCCATAAAAAATGCGCCCGTCGGCCCGGCCGGGTCGGCATTTTGACGAAAATTCATTTTATACGCATAAAACCTTGACTTTTTTCCGGGAATGTCCTATTATTCATTCATAAAAATTCATGGGAGGACTCATATTATGAATAAAGAAAAGATCAAAAAGGTCGTACTGGCCTACAGCGGCGGTCTGGATACCTCCGTTATTATCCCCTGACTGAAGGAAAATTATAACAACTGCGAGGTCATTGCCGTGGCCGGTGACGTAGGTCAGGGCGATGAGCTGGAGGGGCTGGAGGAGAAGGCTCTCAAGACCGGCGCCAGCAAGCTCTACGTGATGCACCTGCAGGATGACTATGTGGACAACTACATCATCCCCACCATGAAGGCCGGCGCCATCTACGAGGATTATCTGCTGGGCACCAGCCATGCCCGTCCCTGCATTGCCAAGGGTCTGGTGGAGATCGCCCTGCAGGAGGGCGCGGACGCCATCGCCCACGGCTGCACCGGCAAGGGCAACGATCAGGTGCGTTTTGAGCTGGCGGTGAAGCACTTTGCTCCCTCCATGCCCATCATCGCTCCCTGGCGTGAGTGGGATATCAAGTCCCGCGACGAGGAGATCGATTATGCCGAGGCTCACAACGTGCCCCTGCGCATCAACCGCGAGACCAACTACTCCAAGGACAAGAACCTGTGGCACCTGAGCCATGAGGGTCTGGATCTGGAGGATCCGGGCAACGAGCCCCAGTATGAGAAGGAAGGTTTCCTGGAGATGGGCGTTTCTCCCGTCAATGCCCCCGACACGCCTGCCTACGTGACCATCGACTTTGAAAAGGGCGTGCCCGTGGCTCTCGACGGCGAGAAGATGTCCGCCAAGGATATCATCCTCAAGCTCAACAAGGTCGGCGGCGAGAACGGCATCGGTCTGCTGGACATCGTGGAGAACCGTCTGGTGGGCATGAAGTGCCGCGGCGTGTACGAGACTCCGGGCGGCTCCATCCTCTACAAGGCTCATGAAACGCTGGAGACCATCACCCTCGACAAGATGACCATGCACGAGAAGCAGAAGCTCTCCATCACCTTCGCCGAGCTGGTGTACAACGGCCAGTGGTTCACCCCCCTGCGCGAGGCTCTCAGCGCCTTCGTGGACAAGACCCAGGAGAAGGTTACCGGCACTGTGAAGCTGAAGCTCTACAAGGGCAACATCATCAAGGCCGGCGTGTGGAGCCCCAACTCCCTCTACAGCGAGTCCATCGCCACCTTCGGCGAGTCTGATTACGATCAGGCACAGGCTGCCGGCTTCATCAACCTCTACGGTCTGCCCATCGCCGTGCAGGCCATGGTGGACGGCAAGAAGTAAATCATTTTTCGATTCAGACGAATCCGCACGGGGGGATTTTCCTCCCGTGCTGATTTTGCGTAATAAAGGAGAAGAAAAAATGGCAAAAATGTGGGCCGGGCGCACCTCCGGCGACACCGATACGCTCTGCGACGATTTCAATTCCTCCATTCATTTCGACTGCCGTATGTTCCGGCAGGACATTCAGGGCAGCATCGCCCACGCCGCCATGATGGCGAAGCAGGGCATCATCACCGAGCAGGATAAAGAGGAGTTAACCGAAGGACTGCTGGACATTCTTGCCGATCTGGAGAGCGGGAAGCTGGAGTTCGACATGAGCGCGGAGGATATCCATATGTTCGTGGAGCAGGTGCTCACCGAGCGGAAGGGCGAGGTGGGCAAGCGCCTGCACACCGCCCGCTCCCGCAACGATCAGGTGGCGCTGGACATCCGGCTCTATCTGCGCAGCGAGATCGACGGCATCACCGCCCTCGTCCGCTCGCTCATCAAGACCGTGGTGGACAAGGCCGAGGAATACAAGGCCGCCATCATGCCCGGCTACACGCATCTGCAGCGGGCGCAGCCGGTGACCTTCGGCCATTATCTGCTGGCCTATGCCTGGATGCTGCGGCGGGATGTGCAGCGGCTCGCCGACTGCCGCTTCCGCATGAATCTCTCGCCCATCGGCTGCTGTGCGCTGGCGGGCACCACCTATGACACCGACCGGGTCTACGAGGCGCAGCTCATGGATTTTGACGGCGTGTGCATGAATTCTCTGGACGGCGTGTCCGACCGGGACTTCGCCGTGGAGCTGCTCAGCGACCTTGCCATTCTCATGATGCATCTGAGCCGCTTCAGCGAGGAGGTCATCCTCTGGAGCAGCTGGGAGTTCGGCTTTGTGGAGCTCTCCGACAGCTTCACCACCGGCTCCTCCATCATGCCCCAGAAGAAGAACCCCGACATGGCCGAGCTGGTGCGGGGCAAGACCGGCCGGGTCTACGGCGATCTGATGGGTCTGCTTACCACCCTCAAGGGTCTGCCGCTGGCCTACAACAAGGATATGCAGGAGGACAAGGAGGGGCTCTTCGACGCCATCGATACCGTGAAGATGTGCCTGCAGGTCTTTGACGGCATGATCGCTTCCATGAAGGCGCGCACCGGCAACATGAAGCGGGCGGCCCAGAAGGGCTTCATCAACGCCACGGATGTGGCGGACTATCTGGTGAATAAGGGGATGCCCTTCCGCAGCGCCTACAAGCTCTCCGGCGAGGCGGTGGCCTGGTGCATTGCCCACGATACCGTGCTGGAGGAGGTCAGTCTGGAGCAGTACCGCAGCTGGAGCGAGCTGGTGGACGAGGATGTGTACAAGGCCATCGACCTGATGACCTGTGTGCAGCTCCGCTCCTCTCTGGGCGGCACCAGCGTAGAGAATGTGGAGAAACAGATCGAGCTGCTGCGCAGCGAGATGAAGTGAGGATAATATTATGCTGAATATGAAGAACCGCAGTTTTCTGACCCTGCTGGATTATACCCCCGGGGAGATCACCGCCCTGCTGGATCTTTCCGCAGAGCTGAAGGCAAAGAAGAAGGCCGGCATTCCCCACCGCCTCTGCGAGGGGAAGAACGTGGCGCTGATCTTTGAAAAGACCAGCGCCCGTACCCGCTGCGCCTTTGAGGTGGCCGCGGCGGATCTGGGTATGCACCCGGTGTATCTGGATTCCAAGAGCTCGCAGCTGGGCAAGAAGGAATCCGTGGCCGACACCGCCCGGGTTCTGGGGCGGATGTTCGAGGGCATCGAGTACCGGGGCTACGGACAGGAACGGGTGGAAGCGCTGGCAAAGTACGCAGGCGTGCCCGTGTGGAACGGCCTCACGGATGAATACCATCCCACGCAGATTCTGGCGGATATGCTCACCATCCGGGAGCATTTCGGCCGGCTTCGGGGAGTGAAGCTGGTCTATTTCGGCGACGCCCGCTTCAACATGGGCAATTCGCTGATGATCGGCTGCGCCAAGCTGGGGCTGCACTTTGTGGCCTGCGCCCCGGAGGCTTATTTCCCCGATGCCGCTCTGCGCGAAAAGTGCGCCGCCATTGCCGCCGAGACCGGTGCGGTGCTGGAATTTGAGACCGACCCCGAGAAGGCTGCCGTGGGGGCGGACGTGCTCTACACCGATGTGTGGGTCTCCATGGGTGAGCCCGACAGCGTGTGGGCGGAGCGCATCGCCGCCCTGAAGCCCTACGCCGTCACCGAAAAGCTCATGGCCATAGCCGGTGAGCAGGCTGTGTTCATGCATGACCTGCCCTCCTTCCACGACTGCGAGACGGAGATCGGCCGGGAGATCTTTGAAAAGTACGGCCTGCGCTCCATGGAGGTGGAGGACGCCGTCTTTGAGAGTGAACGCTCCATCGTGTTTGACGAGGCGGAAAACCGGATGCACACCATCAAGGCTGTGATGGCGGCCACACTGGCAGAGTAAGGAGAGTATTTTCTATGCTTTCCGATAACATCAAGCGAAACGGGGAAGGCGTTCTGCACTTTGCCTCTCAGGACGTAACGGCGCTGGCGAAGGAGTACGGCACCCCTCTCTATCTGATGGATGAGCAGCGCATCCGCAGCAATATGCGGATGTACACCGGGGCCTTCGCCGCATGCTTCCGTCCCGGCTCCCGTCCCCTTTTCGCCAGCAAGGCTGCCTCCTTTAAGACCATTTACCGCATTGCAAAGGACGAGGGCATGGGTGTGGACTGCGTGTCCTGCGGCGAGATCGCCACGGCGCTCTCTGCCGGATTCCCCGCCGAAAATATCTATTTCCACGGCAACTGCAAGACCGACGCCGACATCCGCTACGCCGTGGAGAACCGGGTCGGCTGCTTTGTGGTGGACAATGCCGACGAGCTGCTGGCGCTGGAGCGCATCGCCGCGGAAAACGGGATCGTGCAGCGTGCCATGCTCCGTCTGGCGCCGGGCATCGATCCCCACACCTATGCGGAGGTCAACACCGGCATGGTGGACTCCAAATTCGGCGCCGCCGTGGAGACCGGGCAGGCCATGGAGCTGGTCAGACTCTCTCTGGCGCAGCCGCACCTGCTCACCGAGGGCGTTCACTGCCATGTGGGCTCTCAGGTCTTTGACGAGGACGTGTATGAGCGCACCCTCGATATCATGCTTCCCTTTATGGATCGCGTTCGCAAAGAGACCGGCGCCGTCCTGCCCGTGCTGAATATGGGCGGCGGCTACGGCGTCCGCTATCTGGAGAGCGACCGGAGCGTGGACATCCCGGCGCGCATCGCCGACGTGGCGCAGCACTTCCGCAGCGTCTGTGCGGCGCTGGACTTCCCCGAGCCGATCATGCTCATGGAGCCGGGCCGCAGCATCGTGGCCGATGCCGGCATGACCGTTTACACCGTGGGCGCGGTAAAGCGCATCCCCGGCTACAAGAACTATGTGATCGTGGACGGCGGCATGGGCGACAACCCCCGCTACGCCCTCTATAAGGCACCCTATACCGTGTACCACGCCGCTAAGACCGGCGCGGCCATGCGCTGCGATCTGGCGGGACGCTGCTGCGAGAGCGGCGATATTCTCCGGACCGGCGTGGAGCTCCCCGAGGATACCTGCCGGGGAGACATTGTGTGCGTCTGCACCACCGGCGCCTATAACTTCTCCATGGCCTCCAACTACAACCGCCTGGGCCGCCCGGCCGTGGTCATGCTTTCCGAAAGCGGCAATTATGTGGCCGTGAAGCGCGAGAGCATCGAGGATATGCTGGAGCGGGATGTGTGAGCCTGCCGGATCACGGAAATTATGCCGCAGTTAAAGGGGAATTCCGGCTCGTTTTTTGTAACATCTGACAATTGCCAAAAACGCTTTACCGTGGTAAACTGCTAACACATTAAAAACACATCTGGAGGTTTTTTAGATGAAACGCATTTTTGCCCTTATGATGGCTGTTGTAATGGTCTTCGCCCTCTGCGCCTGCGGCGGAGCCAAGGAAGAGAAGGCTCCTGCCGAGACCGCAGCGGAAGCTGAGAAGGTCGTTTTCAAGCAGGGCTTTGATCTGGATTATCCCCCCTACTCCTTCCGCACCGATGACGGTGAGGTCGGCGGCTTTGACGTGGAGGTCTGCCAGGCCGTCTGCGCCGAGCTGGGCTGGGAATACGAGGCTGTTCCCTTCAACTGGGACGCCAAGGACGCCGAGCTGAACGCCGGCAGCTGCGACTGCATCTGGAGCGGCATCACCATTGAAGGCCGTGAGGATGACTACTGCTGGACCGTGCCCTACTCCAACAACACCCAGATGATCCTCGTGCCCGAAAACAGCGAGATCAAGACTCTGGCGGATCTTGCCGGCAAGGTTGTCGGCGTGCAGACCGCTACCTCCGCCTACGATCTGCTTGACGAGGGCGATCAGGCCGAGCTGAAGGCTTCCTTCGCCTCCCTCGAGGTCTATGAGACCTACACTATTGCCTTCAACGATCTCATGGCCGGCGCCATCGACGCCATCGCCATCGACGTGACCAGCGGCAACTTCCTGATGAGCAAGAACCCCGGCTACATGTTCCTGGATGAGGTTCTGGGCTCCGAGACCTACGGCATTGCCTTCCGCAAGGGTGATGAGGCTCTCCGCGATCAGGTCTGGGCCGGCTTCCTGAAGGTCGTCGAGAGCGGCAAGTTCGCCGAGATCGCCGAGAACTATCCCGAGATCAAGGATTATCTGGTGTTCTGAGTTTTTCCGAACACGGAATACAAAACAGCCATTGGGCCCTGAAGAGGGCCCAATGGCGAATTTTGGTTATAAGGAAATATATCTATGAGCTTTTCGACCATGCTTTCCACCATGGCTGCGGGCATGCTCCGTACCTGCGCCATCTTTTTCCTGACGCTGCTGGGCTCTCTGCCGCTGGGTCTGGGCATCATGCTTCTGCGCAGGAGCAAAAACCGCCTGGTCAGTTCGCTGACGAGAGTTTTCATTGCCGTGATCCGCGGTACCCCCCTGATGCTGCAGCTGCTGGTCTGGTACTTCGGCCCCTACTATCTCTTCGGCGCGAGCATCAAGGGTTGGCGCTTCCCGGCCATACTGGTGGCCTTCATCGTGAACTATGCCGCCTATTTTGCCGAGATCTACCGGGGCGGCGTGGAATCCATCGGCGTGGGGCAGTATGAGGCAGCCGAGGTGCTGGGCTATTCCAGAAGCCAGACCTTTCTGAAGATCATTCTTCCGCAGGTCATCAAGCGCATCCTGCCCTCCATTACCAATGAGTTCATCACGCTGGTCAAGGACACCTCCATGGCCTTCACACTGGCCTATCAGGAGGTCTTTTCTCTGGCCAAGCAGATCTCCGCCTCTCAGACCAGCTTCATGCCCTTCGTCATTGCGGGCGTGTTTTATTTCATCGCCAACTATGCGGTGGCCTTTGCCATGGAGCGCTGCGAGAAGGCGCTGAGCTACTATAACTGAGGAGGGAAGCAGCTATGATACTGGAAATGAAAAACATACGCAAAAGCTTCGGCTCTCTTCAGGTGCTCCGGGACATTTCCCTGTGCGTTGACAGCGGCGAGGCGGTAAGCATTATCGGCCCCAGCGGCAGCGGAAAGTCCACGCTGCTGCGCTGCGCCACGTTTCTGGAGCGGGTAGACGGCGGCGAGATCCGTTATCTGGGCAGAGCCGCCTGCACCGGGGAAGGGGAGTATGCCTCCACCAACGAGCTGCGGGAGCTGCGCCGCGCCTTCGGCCTTGTGTTCCAGAGCTTCAACCGTTTTCCCCACTATTCGGTGCTGAAGAATATCACCGAAGCGCCGATGCTGGTGCAGAAGCGGGATAAGGAGGAAGTGCTGGAAACCGCCATGGGTCTGCTGCGGAAAATGGGATTGGAGAGCAAGCGCAACGCCTATCCCTGCCAGCTCTCCGGCGGACAGCAGCAGCGGGTGGCCATTGCTCGGGCTCTCTGCATGAAGCCCGACATCCTCTTTTTTGACGAGCCTACCTCCGCACTGGACCCGGAGCTGACCGGCGAGGTGCTCAAGGTCATCAAACAGCTGGCCGAGGAGAACATGACCATGGTCATCGTCACCCATGAGATGCCCTTTGCCCGGGCGGTGTCCGACCGGGTGATCTTTATGGACGGCGGCGTGATCGTGGAGCAGGGCGAGCCGGAGCAGGTGTTCGGTCAGCCCACGCAGGAGCGTACAAAACAGTTCCTGAGGAATTACGAGCGATGAGAGCCTATCTTTACGATCCCACGGGCAATATGACCGTGCTGGTGGAGGGCGAGGTCAGCGCAGAGGAACGGCGAACCGTGGCCGACGGGCTGATGGCGCGCTGTCCGGAGGCCGAGCAGCTGGGCTTTCTCTCCGGGGGGAGAGAGGGCTGCGACATCCGGCTGGATATGGCCGGGGGCGAGTTCTGCGGCAATGCTGCCATGTGCGCTGCGGCGCATTTTGCCCGCACCCACGGGGGCGGCGACCGTCTTGTCACGGTGTCGGTCTCGGGAGAGGAAAAACCTCTGCAGGTGCGGCTGGAGCAGCGGGCGGACGGCTTTGCGGGTCGTGTGCATATGCCTCTGCCCCTCTCAGTGGAAGAAGTCAGGCTGGGGGAGCATACCCTGCCGCTGGTGCGCTTTGCGGGCATCTCCCATCTCATCAGCGACGGAATCCTCGCGCGGCAGGAGGCGGAGGAGAACATCCGCCGCTGGTGTGCGCAGCTGGGCGCGGACTGTCTGGGCGTGATGCTCTATGACCGGCTTCGGGGTCAACTGGCGCCGCTGGTCTATGTGGCGAACATCGATACCCTTTTCTGGGAAAACTCCTGCGCAAGCGGCAGCGCCGCTGTGGGGGTATGGCTGTACGCCCGGGAAGGGAAGAGCGTGTCTGCCTCCTTCTCCGAGCCGGGCGGCGTGCTGGCCGCGGAATGTGACGGCGAAAACCTGATCCTCCGGGGCAGCGTAAGACTGAAGTACGAAATCGAATAAAAGAACAGGTTCGCTGCGGAAAAAAATCTGCAGCGAACCTGTTTTTGTTTATCAGGGGGATCAGTTGTTTTCCTTTGTCTTTTTGAGCTTGTTGAGCAGGACGATCACAGCGACCGCGAGGGCGACAACGAGAAGGATCAGCGCGAGCGTCAGTCCGGCCTGAGAGCGGGCGTTTGCCTTTTCGGGAGCGGGGGTCGGGGTGGGAGCCGTTTCCGGTTCGGCGGTGGGAGCGGGCTCCGCCGTGGGCTCCGCGGTGGGTTCGGGGGTCGGCTCCGGCGTGGGTTCCGGCGTAGGCTCAGGGGTGGGT
>JAGHSH010000116.1 GCA_018065965.1 Candidatus Apopatocola equi | reverse complement strand
TCCTACACCCAGACCGGCCGCGCCATCTGGATCTCACACCTGGATATGATGCGTATGCTCCAGCGAGCCATGAACCGTGCCAACGTCCCCATCCGCTACAGCGAGGGCTTCAACCCCCATGCCCAGATCTCCATTCTGCTGCCCCTGTCTGTCGGCACCGAGAGCTACTGCCAGCTGGCCGACATCCGTGTGCGCCGCGATCTGGATATCGCAGCGCTGCCCGCACAGCTTACCGCCGTCATGCCCGAGGGCATTGTCGTGACCGGCTGCTGGGAAGAAGGGGAAAAGGCCGCCGCCCTGCAGACGCTGGAAGCCCAGTGCCGCTGGGAATACAGCGATCCGGTGGGGGCGGACAGGCTTGCTGCCATCAAAGCGCTCTTCGAGCGGAAAGAGCTCATCGTACAGCGCAAGACCAAGCGCGGCGAAGGCCCCTTTGACCTGCTGCCCTATGTGAAGGTTGAGGACATCCGCGCCGAAGGCAGTGCCGTGCTTCTCCGTGTTCTGCTCTCCGCCGCCGAGCCCGTTGTCAAGCCGGAGCTGCTGAGTAAGGCCGTGCAGGAAAACGCGCCGGAGCTTGCCCCCGCGTCCGTCCGCTGCACACGGCTGAAGCTGCTCAACAAAGAAGGAAAACTTTTCCGCTGAATCCAAAGCGATCCTCCCATGCAGAGTTCCTGAGTCTGCATGAGAGGATCGCTTTTTACCTTAGCAGAGCCTTTTGGCGTTTCCGAACAGCAATTTGAATAAACACGCTCTTTTCAATTCTCTCTTTTTCCTTCTATATTCATCTTGAAAGTACCGAATAAATAATGTATAGTGATGTATGTTCAGAAATCAAAGACTATAATACAGAAAGAGTGAACACCATGCTGTCAGTTTCCCATCTTACAAAAAAATACGGAAAGAATATTGCCTGCGATGACGTTTCCTTCACGCTGGATGACGGCACCGTCACCGTGCTTCTCGGCCCCAACGGCGCCGGCAAAAGCACGGTGATGAAATCCGTTATCGGTTTTCTCCGGGTCGAGGGAGAGATCAAGGTCGGGCCTTATCCCAATAAGACCAGTGAAGCCCGCAGGCTGCTTGGCTATGTGCCGGAGCTGCCCAGTCTGTACCCCAACCTGACTGTTTCCGAGCATATGGAGTTTCTGGCCAGGGCCTACAGGCTGAAGGATTACAAAGCCCGTGCGGATATGCTGCTGGAGCGTTTTGAGCTCGGTGAGCAGCGGAAAAAGTTCGGTGATGAGCTCTCGAAGGGCATGCAGCAGAAGTTGAATCTGTGTCTGGGGCTGCTGCCCGATCCGCAGGTTCTGCTGCTGGACGAACCCATGATCGGCCTGGATCCTCACGCGATCAAGGAGCTCAAAGGCTGTCTGGAGGAAATGCGTTCTCAGGGAAAGACCCTGCTGATCTCCACCCATATCATTGACAGCGTAGATATGCTCTGGGATCGTACCATCATCATGCAGAAGGGTACTGTTCGCGCCAATGTGCAGCGGCAGGAGCTGGAGCAGAACGCCCAGACGCTGGAGCAGCTTTTCTTCTCCGTCACGGAAGGGCTGGAGGAAGAGCAATGAGGCTGTTTTTCTATTTTACGCTCCATTCCTTCTGGAATCAGCTCAAAAAGATTTTCAAGAGCTGGGTGCTGATCTTTATTCTCGCCTGCGCTCTTCTGGGCGGTCTCATCGGCTTCGGTGCGGCCAAGCTCAGCGAGGTAGCCGAGGCCGATAACGAGGAGCCGGCGATAGAAGAGGTCGAAGAGGAACATACCCTGGAGAGTGAGCTGGGGATCGAGCGGGATGCGGCAATAGAGCTCATCTTAGGGCTTGTGGTGTTGGGGATCTTTACCTTCAACCTGCTCTCCGCCGATAAGAACGGCGGCAAGATCTTTCTTCCCGCCGATGTGCCCCTGCTCTTTGCCTCTCCCATGGCTCCCCAGTCCGTCCTGCTCTTCCGGCTGGGAACGCAGTTGGGTACCGCGGTCCTCTTCGGTCTGTGGCTGCTTTTCCAGCTGCCGAATATGATCCTTAATTTCGGCATGAGTCTGGGCGCCGCCCTGAGCTCTTCGTGGCGCTGGCGCTTACTGTTGCTGTCGGCAAGCCGCTGCAGGTGCTGCTGTATATGCTCTGCACCCGTTATGAAAAGCTCCGGCAGACTTTCCGCTACTGGATCTATGCGTTTCTCGGCGTCCTGCTAGCGGTTTTCCTACTGCGCTTCCGGGGGAGCGAAAGCGGCTGGGCCGCTGCCGCTGCCGGACTGTTCAACGGCAGCATTTCCCGTCTGATCCCGCTTTGGGGTTGGATCAAGAGCTTCACCGTCTTTGCCATTGCCGGGAACTGGGGCCTTGCCGCCGCCGCATTCGTTACAGTGCTCGTCGGCATTGCAGCGCTGATTTATGTGATCTATCACATTCAGGCGGACTTCTACGAGGACGCCATGGCCAAGTCGGAGGAAACCGCCGAAACGCTTCGCCGGGCACAGGGTGAGGAAACCGCCGTTGCCATGGGAAAGCGGAAGAAGGATCGCAGCGAAAAGCTCCGCCGGGACGGTCTCCGCCACGGCAGCGGTGCGAATATGTTCTTTTTCCGCACTGTCTATAACCGCTTCCGTTTTGCCCATTTCGGTTTTCTCACGAAAACGCTGGAGGTCTATCTGCTTGCCGCCGTGGGCGTTACGCTCTTCTGCACCCGAGCCCTGCAGACCGATCCCTTCTATCCGGTAGTGCTTACGCTGGCCGGAATCAGCTTTTTCCGCTCTTTGGGCGATAATCTCTCCTCGGACGTGAAGCTGGATTTCTTCCTGCTCATTCCCGAATCCACCGAAAAGAAGCTGTTTTTCTCCCTGCTGGGCAATGCCTTTGACTGTCTGCTTGACCTTCTGCCCGCCATGGCCGTTACGGTAGCGGCAGGCTCATCCCCCCTGCGGGCACTGGTCTGGATGCTGCTCATTGTGTCCGTGGATTTTTACGGCAGCACCGTATCCTC
>JAGHSH010000032.1 GCA_018065965.1 Candidatus Apopatocola equi | reverse complement strand
CCGTAGCTGCCCCCGGCGATGCGCTGCGCCACGTTGGTCAGCGATACGATGGGGCGGGTAATGGTGTTGAGAAACAGCCAGTTGGAGATAAAAACGAGCATCAGCACGCCCAGTCCCACCAGCGCTGCCGTTAGGCAGGTCTGCATGAGCCGCCGCTCCGCGCTGCGCAGACTGGTGACGACCCGGACAAGCCCCGCCACGGAGCCGTCGCTGTAGCACAGGGGCGCGGAGGCCGCCATGATCCTCTCGCCGGTGGCAGAGGCGCTGCAGCGCTCGCAGGAAAGCTCCGCCGTGCGGAAGGCCGCCTGCACATCCGCATCATGCAGGACGCTGCCTCCGGCGATACCGGTGGAGGAGATCTCCACCTCGCCCTCGGTGCTGATGAACTGCAGCTCAAGGATGTTGCGGTCGCTGAAGCCCGCCGCCAGCGCGGAGGCCGTGCGGAGGTAGTCCTCCCGGGTGCGGGAGATATAGCTGCGGAAGAGCGTGGCCTCGGTATTGGCCCGCTCCTGCAGGGTGCTGCTCATGTCCGCATAGGTGCGGGTGAAGAGGAGCAGGGTGAAGGCTCCCACCGCCAGCAGGGCAGCCGAGAGCACCAGCACCGTGATGAGCCTCATGCCGCGGGCGCGGATGCTGCGGAAGGGCGCTTCCCGGCTATCGGACTTACTTCCTGTTTTCACAGCTTAAAGACCCCATTTATAGCCAAAGCCCCACACGGTGGTGATGTAGCTGGGCATGGTGGGATCGTCCTCGATCTTGATGCGCAGCCGCCGGATGTTCACGTCCACGATCTTCAGCTCGCCGAAATAGTCCCGACCCCAGACCTCGTTGAGGATCTCCTCCCGGGAGAGGGCCTTGCCGCTGTTGTCCATGAAGAATTTCATGATGGAGAACTCGATCTGCGTCAGGCGGATGCGTTCGCCGTTCTTCTCCAGCGTGCGGTTGCGGGTGTTGAGCTTAAAGGGGCCCTGCTTGATCTCGCCGCTGTCCTCCTGCAGCTCCTCCGCATCGCCCACGCGGCGGTAGAGCGCATCCACACGGGCGGTAAGCTCGGCGGGTGAGAAGGGCTTGGTGATATAGTCATCGGCGCCGGTCATCAGACCCGTGACCTTGTCCATCTCCTGATTCTTGGCGGTAAGCATGATGATGCCGATCTTGGAATCCGAAGCGCGGATCCTGCGGCAGACCTCAAAGCCGTCGATATCGGGGAGCATAACGTCCAGCAGCGCCACGCGGATGTCGGGGTTGCGTCTGAGCTGCTCCAGCGCCGCCTCGCCGGTTTCGGCCTCGATGGGCTCATAGCCGGCACGGCGCAGGTTGATGACCTCAAAGCCGCGGATGCTGGCCTCGTCCTCCATAACCAGAACTTTTTTCATTTCTATACTCCTTCTCAGAACTGTCTGTCGTGCTCATTACAGGGAATCGGGACTCCACTCGGCGTAAATCAGGCGGAAGCTCTGCTCCACCTCCGCGCGGGTGCAGTCCGCCAGAATACGCGCCGCATAGACGGCGGTGTCGTCCTCCGCCAGCATGAAGCGGCCGTTCACGCCGGAGCGCTCCCGGCGGTTCTCCCCCGTCAGGGTGAAGATCTGCAGGCGATCCTTGATTGCGCCGGTATAGCGATCCACCTCGGAGAGGATCACGCAGCGCTCGCCGGACACCGTGTCGTCCCGGCGGACGGTCAGATTGTTGCTCCAGCCCTCCGGCAGCACCAGATACCAGCCGTCCACATTGCAGTGGTAGGTCTCCTGCTTGATCACGGAGAAGCCGTAGCGGTTGAAGCCCACCCAGCTCAGATAGCGGTAGTGATCGCCCTGATGCTGGGAATACAGGTCAAAGGGGATGGGGATCTCCAAAAACCGATCCCCGTCAATGTCCGCGCCGACGGCCGCGTAGCTGCGGCGGGTGCGGGACACGCCGGTTTTCTGATCCAGCGTGATGTTGTAAAGGCTGCCGTCCAGCAGACTGAAGAGGTCGCTGACCAGCTCGCCGTTTTCCAGATAGGATTCCACCAGCAGTCCGGGGGTATTCCCCTCCAGCCGGCAGCCCCGGACGCGGCTGCATTCCGCAATGCCGCGGCTCAGCGAGGCTGAAAGCCCGGCGCTGTCATCCGGCAGGGGGAAGGAGAACATACGCACGCCGGGATCCTTCCCGGTGAGCGTGATCTCCAGCAGATCCGCTCTGCCGTCGCCGCTGAGATCAAAACAGAGGAACTCCGAGCAGGAATCCGTCAGCAGTACCTCGCCGCCCCAGCCCTCCAGATCGTAGACATAGAGGATATACAGCTCCGCGGCGCAGTTCCAGGCGGTCACCAGCTCCTCAAAGCCGTCGCCGTTCAGATCCGCGTGCTCCACGGCCGAGAGGGCAGAACCCTCTCCCTCCAGCGCCAGAACAGGCTCATAGCTGCCGTTCACGCTCTTGTAGATACGGATGCGGCACATTTCCGTGGCGGCGTTGCGCAGGAAGGCCAGTACCTCCTGCTCGCCGTCCCCGTCCAGATCGGCCAGCTGCAGGGGCTGACGGTGCGCGCCCGCAGTGGGTGCGCAGTATTCATACCCGGCCTCGATCTCCTCGGAGAGCAGCCCATTGAGCTGCGTCACATTTGCCGCGCTCTCCGGCAGGGCAAAGTTTTCGTTCGTCTCCCGCTCTCCGCAGCCGCAGAGCAGCAGGAACGCAAGGCAGAGCGGCAGAAAAATGCCTTTGCCATGCTTCAAATCGTCATCACCCCCGGAAGTGCATAAATCTACACCATTACTATACCATAT
>JAGHSH010000008.1 GCA_018065965.1 Candidatus Apopatocola equi | reverse complement strand
GGTGTTGAACTTGCAGAACGGCACATATCTTTTTCCCGGAGGTGATGGACAGTGACGGACGGCATTGCCGGCAGTCTCGGGCTTCCTCCGGGCGGCGTGCAGCTGGTCCTCTGGGGCAGAGAACAGCTGCTGGCCCGGGAACACCGGGGCCAGCTGGGCTACAGCACAGAGGAAGTGATCCTTGCCGCCGGGAGCGGGCGCAACGGCATTTACGGCAGCGGTCTGATCCTCTCGGCTATGGATGCGGAGGGCGTGCTCATCCGCGGAAGGATCGACGGGGTGGCCTATGGATAAGCTCTTCCGACCCTATATGGGCAGAATGCAGGCGGAGGCGCAGGTCTGCGACAAGGCGGCCTTTCTGAATCTCTGCGCCCGGGAGGGGATCCGCCTCTCCGACACGGAGAGTATCGATGACTTTTCCCTGCGTTTCCGCGCGGAGGCGGCCGAGCGGGAGCGGCTGGAGACGCTTGCGCAGCGCTGCGGCGGCAGCATCCGCATCCTGCGGGAGAGCGCCGGGGAGAGACTGAGGAGCGCCCTCCGCTCCCATGCGGCGGCAGGTGCGGTTACGGTGCTCTTTTCCCTTCTCCTCCTGCTCTCCTCCCTCTTCCTTTGGGAGATCGACTTCAGGGAGCATCCCGACGGACTGCCCCTGTGGGAGCTGCAGGGGGCGCTGCAAAGCGCGGGGCTCCGCAAAGGCGCCTTCCTGCCTGCTCTGAGCCCGGAGCTGCTTGCCTCCCGGGCATTGGAGCAGCTGCCGGAGCTGGAGAGCCTGACAGTGAATATCCGGGGCAGCCGGGCCCTGATCAGCGCCAAAGGCAGAACGGAGCGCCCCGAACCGGAGCCGGAAACGGGCAGCGTCCGGCTGACGGCGGACAGGCGGGGCGTGATCACAGAGCTGCGGGTACTCTCCGGTACGGCGCTGGTAAACCCCGGCATGGCGGTGGAGCCCGGCGAGGCGCTGGTGGTGCCCTCTGCCACGGCAAACCGCGCCCGGGCGGAGATCCGGGGGCGCTGCCTCTGGGAAAAAAGCGCCTTTTTCCCCTCTGCGGCTCGGGAGGTGAAGGCCACAGGCGGGAGAAAAGTGATCCGGGGTCTGATTTTCGGAAAAAGATGCATCTTTTTTCAAAGAGGCAGTAGCATTTTGCGCCCGGAGTGTGGTAAAATGTACGATGTATCTTCCTGTGCGCTGCCGCTGGGACTTTTTACGCTGACGCTTACGGAGTGGGAGAACGGCAACGGAGAGAAAACGGCGCCGGAGAGCATCGGGGAGCGTGCGCTCCTGCAGACGCTGGATGCGGAGCTCTCCGACGGGGGCGAGCTGCTGACGGCTGCCATGAACCGCAGCGGCGGCACCCTTACCCTGCGCTGCGAGTGCATCCTGCCCCTGTGCCGGGAGGAGAGCGCGGAGAACTGAAAAGAATCCCTTTTTCAAGGAGACAGATATATGGAAAGAATCATATCCGTGGATCGGGTGGAGAGCATACTGGACGTGTTCGGCTCCTTCGATCAGAACCTGCGGCTCACCGAAAAGGAGCTGGATGTGCGGGTGCTGGACCGTGACTCCGAGATCCGCATCAGCGGCGAGGAGGAGGCCTGTGCGCTGGCCGAAAAGGCCGTGGAGGGACTGCTGAGTCTCAGCGCAAAGGGCGAGAGCATCGACGAGCAGCGGGTGCGCTACATCCTCCGCATGGTCAGAGAGGGACGGGAGCAGAAGATCGGGGAGCTGGGCAGCGACGTGGTGTGCATCACCGCCAAGGGCCGCCCGGTGAAGCCCAAGACCATCGGACAGAAGCAGTATGTGGAGGCGATCCGGAAAAATACCGTCACGCTGGGCATCGGCCCCGCCGGTACGGGCAAGACCTATCTGGCCGTGGCCGCCGCTGTGGCTGCCTTCCGGGAGAAGAGCATCAACCGTATCATCCTTACCCGCCCTGCCGTGGAGGCCGGCGAGCGTCTGGGCTTCCTGCCCGGCGATCTGCAGAGCAAGGTGGATCCCTATCTGCGGCCTCTCTACGACGCCCTCTTCGATATGCTGGGGCCGGACACCTATCAGGCCTATCTGGAAAAGGGAAATATCGAGGTCGCGCCCCTTGCCTATATGCGCGGCCGCACCCTGGACGATTCCTTCATCATTCTCGACGAGGCGCAGAACACCTCCCGGGAGCAGATGAAGATGTTCCTGACCCGTCTGGGCTTCAACAGCCGCATGGTCATCACCGGCGATGTGACCCAGATCGACCTGCCTGACGATAAGCCCTCCGGGCTCAAGGAGGCCATGAAGGTACTCAGCGGCGTGGATGACATCGCCATCTGTACCCTGACCGGCGCGGACGTGGTGCGCCATGCGCTCGTGCAGAGCATCATTGAGGCTTACGAGAAATATGGGGACAAGAAGGAAGCGAACAGATCCGCCATCCCCGCCCCCGGCACATACAGAAGGAGACAGAACAGCAAATGAGCCATCAGGTGTATTTTACCCGGGATAAGAAGAACCTGGGTCACAGTGACGCCTTCCGCCATGTGAAGCGGGCGGTAAACGCGGCACTGGAGAACGAGGGAACGGAGCGGGACTGCGAGATCTCCGTGACCTTCACGGACGATGCGGGCATCCATGCCGTGAATCTGGAGCAGCGGGGCATCGACAGCGCCACCGACGTGCTGTCCTTTCCGATCGGCGAGGAGGATTATGACACCGGCTGCCTGTTTCTGGGAGATATGGTCATCTCTCTGGAACGCTGCGAGAAGCAGGGCGAGGAATACGGCGGCGGCTTTGCCCACGAGCTGCAGTATCTGACGGTACACTCCGTGCTGCATCTGCTGGGCTACGACCATCTGGACGAGGGTCCCATGAAGGCCGAGATGCGCGCCCATGAAAAAGATATTATGAAGAGGTTAGGCTATGATTTCTAAAAATGCCATGATCACCATCTGCGGGCGGCCCAACGTGGGCAAGTCCACCCTGACCAACCGTCTGGTGGGGGAGAAGATCGCCATTGTCAGCAATAAGCCCCAGACCACCCGCAACCGCATCACCGCGGTGGTGGAGCACGGGGAGACCCAGTTCGTCTTTATGGATACCCCCGGCTTCCACAAACCCCGCACCCGACTGGGCGATTACATGGTGGGCGTGGTCAGAACCAGCGTGGCGGACGTGGACGCGGTGCTGCTGCTGGTAGAACCTGTGGCCAAGCTCGGCCCCCAGGAGGAAGAGCTGCTGAAGTCCTTCCGGGAGAGCGGCGTGAACGCGATCCTCTGCATCAATAAGATCGACAGCGTGGAGCCGTCCTCCCTGCTGGAGGTCATCGCCCTCTATGCCGCAGCCTACGATTTCAAGGCGGTGATCCCCATCTCCGCAAAAACCGGCGAGGGCGTGGAGGAGCTGCTCTGCGAGCTGGAGAAGTTTGCCCAGGAGGGGCCCGCTCTCTTCCCGGAGGGCATGATCACCGACCAGCCCGAAAAGCAGGTGGTGGCGGAGCTGATTCGCGAAAAGCTGCTGACCTGTCTCGATCGGGAGGTGCCCCACGGCACCGCCGTGGAGATCACGAAATTTTCCGAGCGGGACGCCTCCGACGGAGAGCCCGTTATCGACGTGGAGGCTACCATCTACTGCGAGAAAACCTCCCACAAGGGCATCATCATCGGGAAAAACGGCGCGATGCTCAAAAAGATCGGCGCGCTGGCCCGCCATGATATCGAGGAGTTCATGGGCACCCGCGTCTTCCTGCAGACCTGGGTCAAGGTCAAGGAAAACTGGCGGGATTCTCAGGCCCAGCTGCGGAACTTCGGCTTCCGGGACTGAGCCCAGTTCTTACCATACCTATTTTCATGCCCCACGGGCATACTCTCCCCATGGACGAGAAGCTTTTCTGGGAACTCTTCCGGGACACGGGAGACATTGCCGCCTTCCTGCTCTACCGCAGACTCAAGGAGGCAAAACGAGCGGACGGGGCATGAAACGCTTCCGTCCGCTTTTGAATAGTTAACGTAATATGATTTACATAATTCGGTATACATAATATGTACAAAACCCTGCGCGGCCTTGTGCTGCGGGAAGTAAAATACAAGGAGTCCAGCAAGATGCTCACGGTGCTCACGGAGGAGGGCAAGCTCTCCTGCGAGGGACGCGGCGCCATGCGCAAGGGCTCAAAGATCGCGGCGGCAGCCCAGCAGCTGACGCTCAGTGAGCTGACGCTCTTCGAAAATCGGGGACGCTATACCCTGACGGAGGCCTCCGTGGTGGAGGACTTTTCCGCCCTGCGGGAAGACTTTGCCGATTTTTCCCTGGGCGTGTACTTTGCCGAGCTGCTGGAAACGGTCAGCGATGAGGAATATCCGAACCCGGCGCTGCTCTCGCTGGGGCTCAACGGCCTTTTTGCCCTCTCCCGCCGACTCTACGCTGCGGAGCACATCAAGGCCTGCTTTGAGCTGCGGCTGTGTGCGCTGGCGGGCTTTGCGCCCGAGCTGACGGCCTGCGCCGTCTGCGGGGAGAAAAATCCCGAGCGTCCCCGGCTGAATCTCCGGGGCGGCGTGCTCCACTGCGCCGAATGCCGGACGGAGGGGCGCAGCGCAGAGCTTTGCCCGGCCTCCCTTGCGGCCATGCGTCATGTGACCCACGCGGACGCGAAAAAGATCTATTCCTTTACGCTGGATGCGGAGGCGGAGAAACGCTTCCGCTATGCCTGCGAACAATTTCTGCTCTCTCAGCTGGATCGGGGCTTCGGCTCTCTGGACTACTGGCGGAGCATTTCCCATCACTGATGCCCTGTCACGGGAAAGGAAAAAAGAACCATGACATTATTCGAGAAATCCTGCGCCACACTGGAGCTGCCCCGGGTACTGGAGCAGCTTGCCGCCCTTGCCGTTTCCGACCGGGCCCGGGAGGATGCTCTGAAGCTCACTCCCGCCACGGATCGGGGCGAGGTGGAGCGCCGGCTGGCGGAGACCGACGCGGCCAAAAAGCTGCTGGCCTATAAGGGCAGCCCCTCCTTTGCGGGGCTGAAGGATATGCGCGGGGCGGCAGCCCGGGCGGATATGGGCGGTCTGCTCAACACCCGGGAGCTGCTGGATATTGCCGCGCTGCTCTCTGCGGCCCGGAGCGTCCGTTCCTACGGACTCTCCGCCGAGGAGCATTCCTGCATCGACCACCTGTTCTCGGCTCTGCAGGTGAACCGCTTTCTGGAGGAGAAGATCACGGCTTCCATCCTCTCGGAGGACGAGATCGCGGACAACGCATCTCCGGAGCTGGCGGACATCCGCCGGAAGATCCGCGCAGCCTCTGCCCGGGTGCGGGATGCGCTGCAGAAGATCATCTCCTCACCCTCCATGCAAAAGATGCTGCAGGACAGCATTATCACCACCCGTTCCGACCGCTTCGTGGTGCCGGTGAAGAGCGAGTATAAGGGCAGCGTGCCGGGACTGGTACACGATGTGTCCGCCAGCGGCGCTACGCTCTTCGTGGAGCCCATGGCCGCCGTGAAGGCCAACAACGAGATCCGGGAGCTGAAGGCAAAGGAAAAGGCGGAGATCGAGCGCATCCTCTTTGAGCTGAGCGCCGAGTGCGCCGCCCACCGGGAGGACATAGACACCGACTGCGCCCTGCTCATCACGCTGGACGGCATTTTCGCCCGTGGCAGACTCAGCGATGCCATGGACGGCTGCTCGCCCGTCCTCTCTCAGCGGGAGATCCGGCTGCGCCGGGCGCGGCATCCGCTGCTGCCGAAGGACACGGCGGTGCCCATCGACGTGGAGCTGGGCGAGGGCTATGACTCACTGGTCATCACCGGCCCCAACACCGGCGGCAAGACCGTTACGCTCAAGACCATCGGCCTGCTCATCCTCATGACTCAGTGCGGTCTCCACATTCCTGTGGGGGAGGGAAGCAGCCTGCCCGTGCTGGAGAACGTGCTGGCCGACATCGGCGACGAGCAGAGCATAGAGCAGTCCCTCTCCACCTTCTCGGCGCATATGCGCACCATCGTGAGCATTCTGGAGAACTGCGGGGAGCGGAGCCTGATCCTCTTTGACGAGCTGGGCGCGGGCACCGACCCCACCGAGGGTGTGGCGCTGGTCATCGCCATCATCGAAAAGGCGCGCAGCATGGGCAGCCTGCTGGCGGCCACCACTCACTACAGCGAGCTGAAGATCTATGCGACCAACACGCCGGGGGTCATGAACGCCTCCTGCGAGTTTGATGTGAACACTCTGCGTCCCACCTACCGTCTGCTGCTGGGCATTCCCGGCAAGTCCAATGCCTTTGCCATCTCCCGGCGGTTGGGACTGAGCGAGGACGTGATCGAGGACGCCCAGAGCCGCGTCGGCGTGAGCTCCGCCCGCTTTGAGGAGACCATCGAAAAGCTGGAGGAGGCCCGCCGCCTGCTGGATCGGGATCGGCTGGAGGAGGCAAAGCTCCGCCGCGCCGCCGAGGAGGAGGCGAAAAAGTCCGCCCGGCTCCGCGCCGAGCTGGAGGTCAAGCTGGACAAGGCGCAGGAGAAGGCAAAGAGGGACGCCGAACGCATCCTTGCCGACGCCCGGCAGGTGGCCGAGACCACCTTCCGGGAGCTCAGCCGCATCAAGGAAGAGAGCGTCAGCGGCGGCGACCACCGGAAGAACAACGATGCCCGCTCCGAGGTCATGCGCCGGCTCAACGAGGCCCGCAGCAGTCTCCGCGCCGTCCGGGAGACGGAGGAGAACCGCAGCTCCTCCCGTCCGCTGCAGGTGTGCGATGTGGTAGAGGTCTAAGCCATGGGCGGCGCGAAAGCCCGTGGAGGAAATTTCCGCCGACCGCACCCTCCGCCTGCGCTCCGGTATCCTGACCCTCACGGCCCGGGAGGACGAGGTGGTGCTGCTGGACAATGTGAAGCCGGAGCGGCCTGCTGTGTCCTCCGGCATGAAGGTTTCCCTTCGCTCCGAATCGGTCTCTTCCGAGCTGGATATCCGGGGTATGGAGACCATCGAGGCCATCCCCGTGGTGGAGCGCTATATCGATTCCAGCTCGCAGGCCGGACTGGAGAGCGTGCGCATTATCCACGGCAAGGGTACCGG
>JAGHSH010000067.1 GCA_018065965.1 Candidatus Apopatocola equi | reverse complement strand
TTGAAGCCAGCCAGCTCATGGGCATCAAGATCAATTCCGTCATCTCCGTGACCTTTATCATCGGCTCTCTGCTGGCCGGTATCGGTTCTCTGCTCTACTTCTCCAACTATGCTTCCGTTACGCCTACATCCGGCGGTATGCCCGGTCTCAAATGCTTAGTGGCTGCAGTTTTCGGCGGCATCGGCTCCATCCCCGGAGCGGTCATCGGCGCCTTTATCATCGGTATCTGCGAGAATATCATCAAGGGTCTGGGCTGGACTACTTTCTCCGATGCCTTCACCTTTGCGCTTCTGATCGTGATCCTGCTGGTGAAGCCCACGGGCCTCTTCGGCGAGAAGTCCACGGATAAGGTCTGAAAGGAGGGAATCGAACATGACGTTAAGCAAGGAAGAAAAGCGGGACAGAATGATCGCCGCCGCCTGCATCGCCGCCTTTTATGTGCTGGTTCTGGTGCTGGAGGCCGTCGTCCCCGCCACGCATATCGTGTTCTCCATCCTCAAGAAGAGCGCGGTGTATTCTCTGGCCGCTGTGAGCATGAACCTGCTCAACGGCTTCACGGGCCTCTTCTCTCTCTGGGTCAGGCGGGCTTCATGCTGCTGGGCGCTTATACCTATGCCATCCTGAACATGCCCACCGAGCTGAAGCTGGGCACCTCCGTTTATAAGTATTACGAGTGCGCCGTCCGCTTCGATCTGGGCTTCCTGCCCTCTCTTCTGCTGGCCGGTGTTGTGGCTGCCGTCTTTGCCGCCCTTATCGGCATCCCCGTGCTGCGCCTCAAGAGCGATTATCTGGCTATTGCCACCCTGGGCTTCGCGGAGATCATCCGTGCCGTCTTCCAGTGGGAGACTCTCGGCCCCATCACCAACGGTGCCAATATCCTCTCCGGCTTCACGGATCTCAACCACATCTACCTGCCCTTTACCAAGATCCTCATCCCGCCTACGTTCTTTGTCATGCTGCTCTCCGGCCTTTGCATCGCTGTGATCCTGCTGCTCATCAATTCCTCCTTCGGCCGTGCCTTCAAGGCCATCCGGGACGATGAGATCGCTGCCGAGGCCATGGGCATCAACCTCTTCAAGCACAAGGAAATGAGCTTTGTCATTTCCTCCTTCTTCGCCGGTATCTCCGGCGCCCTGCTGGCCATGTACCAGTTCACCGTCAAGGCTGCCACATTCAAGACGGCCATGACCTATGAGATCCTGCTCATCGTCGTTATCGGCGGCATCGGCTCCATCTCCGGCTCCTGCATCGGCTCTTTCCTCTTCATTGCCTGCAACGAATGGTGGCTGCGCTTCCTGGATGAGAGCAGCAACAACATCGCCGGTCTGAACATCTTCCGCAGCGGCTTCCGCAAGGTGGTGTTCTCCGTTATCATCATGGTCATCGTGCTCTTCTTCCGGAAGGGCATCATGGGTGACAAGGAGCTGACGGTGAAAAATGTGCGGCAGTTGTTTGCCGGCAGGAAAAAAGCAAAAAAAGTGAGCGAAGGAGGAGAAAGCCATGAGTGATACGGTTCTGCGTCTGAATGATGTGACGATGCAGTTCGGCGGCGTGGTGGCTGTTGACGGCCTTTCTCTGGAGGTCGACCGCGGCGAGATCGTGGCTCTCATCGGCCCCAACGGAGCCGGCAAGACCACGGCCTTCAACTGCATCACCGGCGTATATCAGCCCACCAACGGCCAGATCTCCTTCAACGATCAGCTTATGGTGTCCGCGCACCCCACCGGAAAGATGAAGCGCGACTACAAGGGCTCCAATTCCGAGAAGTATCTGGATCAGAAGATCATCGATCCCACTCCCGATGAGATCACCAAGCTGGGCATAGCCCGTACCTTCCAGAACATCCGCCTGTGGAAGAGTATGACGGTGTTTGACAATGTTCTCACCGCTAAGCACATGCGCAACAAACAGAATGTGTTCACTGCGACCTTCCGTCTGAATACCGCCGAGGAAAAGCGGATGCGGCAGGAGACCATGGAGCTGCTGGAGGAGCAGAATCTGGCGCAGTACAAGGACGATCTGGCGGTTTCTCTGCCCTACGGCCTCCAGCGCCGTCTGGAGATCGCCCGCGCTCTGGCCACGGATCCCCAGCTGCTGCTCCTTGATGAGCCTGCGGCCGGTATGAACCCTCAGGAGACGCTGGAGCTGGGCGAGTTCATTGTGGAAATTCAGAAGAAGCATAATCTGACCGTGTTCATGATCGAGCACCATATGGATCTGGTCATGCGCTTCTGCAACAGAATCTACGTAGTCGACTTCGGCAAGCTGATTGCCGGCGGAACGCCCAACGAGATCAAGAACAATCAGCGGGTGATCGACGCTTATCTGGGGGTGGCTGAAGAATGAGTGATACTCTGCTCCATATCGAAAACCTGCAGGTTCGCTACGGCGGCATCGAGGCCGTCAAGGGCGTTTCCTTTGATGTGCATGAGGGCGAGATCGTTACCCTCATCGGCGCCAACGGCGCGGGAAAGAGCTCCACGCTGCGCTCTATCGCGGGTCTTGAAAAGCCCAGCGCCGGCAAGATCATCTTCCGGGGCGACGATCTGACCGGTCGTGATGCGACCTCCATCGTGAAGAAGGGCATCACGCTGGTGCCCGAGGGACGCCGCATCTTTGCCGACCTTACGGTTCTGGAAAATCTGAAGGTGGGCGCCTATCTGCGCAATGACGACATCAGCGAGGACATCCAGTGGGTCTATGACCTCTTCCCCCGTCTGAAGGAGCGCTCCTGGCAGCTGGGCGGCACACTCTCCGGCGGTGAGCAGCAGATGCTGGCCGTGGGCCGTGCGCTGATGAGCCGTCCCAAACTGATGATGATGGATGAACCCTCTCTGGGTCTTGCGCCCCTCATCGTCAAGGATATCTTCACCATTATTAAGGAAATCAACCGACAGGGCGTGACGATCCTGCTCATCGAGCAGAACGCTAACATGGCACTCAAGACCGCTGATGCAGGCTATGTTATGGAGACCGGCCGTATTACCCTCTCCGGTACCGGTGAGGAGCTCCTTACTAATGAGGGCGTGAAGGCAGCCTATCTGGGCAGCTGAGCGTCTGCAATACAAAACGGGTTCTCTGCTTTTTGCAGAGAACCCGTTTTCTGTAGAGCCATATCAGCCGAAGCTGCTCCAACCGCAGTAGGGGCAGTGATACCAGGAGGATTCCGTGTAATAGCCGACGTTAGAGGGATAGACAATCGTGGAGGAGTGGAAGATTATGAGGGCTTCATTACCATTCGCATTCGTAATGCAGTTCGGGTTAGGGCAATTGCCCACGACCCTATAATGGTAGGTCTGAGGCATGGCACCGTCTTTGATGGTATCGCCCACATAGCGCTCTGCCGAGGCGGGGATCGCCAGCAGCACCGAAAGTACGATCGCCAGAATAACCAGAAGAGAGAGTTTCTTTTTCATGCATACACCTTCTTTTCATTTGATGGTTTATCATAACACTATTAAATTCACGTGTCAATATAGCAGATGAGAAATAATAGCATAATCTATACCTGCTTCTTTTTTTGTGCATACCCTTGCAAAAACGGGAAAAAACCTGTATAATCAGGCAAGCATGAAGCAGGGAGGAGCATCCCATGAAACGCAAAATCGCATGGATCCTGACTCTCCTCCTTCTCGGTACGCTGCTCGTCGGCTGCGGGGAAGAGGAGGTTGAACTGAAAACTGTCAGACTGGGTCTGCTGGAGCCTCTTTCCGGCGAATATGCCCAGCAGGGCAACTGGGAACGCCTCGGCGTGGAATATGCACGGACGGTCCGGCAGGACGCGATCATTGCCGGTGAGCGCCGGGTGGTCGAGCTGGTGGAAAAGGATACCGAAAGCTCCATTACCGGCACGGTGAAAATGGCCCGGGAGCTCTGTGAGGAGGACGTATCACTGGTGCTCGGCACCTACGGCTCCACGGAGTGCAATGTGGCGGCGCCGATCTTTCTGGAAAAGGGACTGTCTGCCATTGGCATCACCTGCGACTTTCCCACTGTTACGCTCAACAACCCCAACTATTACCGCGTCTGCTATCTGGACAGCTTTCAGGCCAAGCTGCTGGCGGACTATGCCTACGAATACGGCGCACGGGTGGCCTACTGTCTGGCACAGAGCGACCGGGAATATGACCGCAATATGTGCGACTACTTCCTGACGGAGTTTCAGGCTCTGGGCGGAACGGTCATCACCACGGTCACGACCATCCTCTATAATACCTATACCACCAACCTGAATAACTTCGCCGACTATCTCTACGGCGCGGTGAACAATAAGGCCGATGTGCTGTTTTCCCCCATCCCCGTGAAGAAGGGTGCCCAGCTCATCGGCGAGTGCAGAGCCTCTCAGGTTCGCTTCTTCCTTGTGGGGGATGACAGCTGGGACACCGCAGCCATTGCCGATGCCTCGGCGGGCGGCTATATCCACGTGGCCTGCGCCTCTGTTTTCTCCGAGAAGCGGAACGATGAGAGCGCTGCCTTTGCCCGGGGCTTCCGGGACTGGCTGGAGTCCGATCCCCGGCGCATCGAGGCCAACGGCGGCAGCTCGGATATCAATCCTGCCTCTGCTCTTGCCTATGACGCCTATATGGTGGCGATCGATGCGCTGGAGGCCGCCGGTACCACCGACAGTACGGCTGTCGGCGCGGCGGTGGCCGGGGTCAGCCTGAACGGCGTTACGGGTGATTTCAGCTTTGATCTCAACGGTGACGCGATCCGCAGCGGCCTGTTTATGAACGCAGCCGACAGCATCAGCGGCAAGATGGAGTATGAGAAGCTCCAGATGCCCCGCTTTGGCGGCTGAAATACTGAAAAGTGAGGGATGCCGAAAATGAATGATTCTCATCGTTTTTTTGCCAACAAGGCCTGCCGCTACTACCCCTGCCATGAGATGCAGGGCGAGCTGAACTGCCTGTTCTGCTACTGCCCCCTGTATTTCCTCGAAAACTGCGGGGGCGAGTGCAGCTATACCAAAAAGGGCATCAAGGATTGCTCTGCCTGCCTGAGGATCCATGATGAAAACAGCTGGGAGTTCATCCAGCGCCGACTGATCGAGGAAAACCGCCGCATCACCGCAGCCTGGGACGCCGCTCACCCGGAGGAGGCTGCCGCGGAAAAAGAAAAAAAGAAAGGCGAGTAAGACACAATGGAACTGACTGCTACCGCCAACTGGCTGAATACATCCTTTGCCTCCTTTGACGAGGGCGCAGCGATTGCTGTGCACAAGCTCTATGAGCTGGCCCCCTGGCTTTTCACCCCGCTGATGAACCTGATTTCCCTGCTGGGTAAGGGCGGCATTTTTCTCATCCTCTTTTCCCTCTGCCTTGTGGTTTTTCCCAAGACCCGCCGCCTGGGCACTTCCATGCTGCTGGGTCTGGCGCTGGGCGCTTTGATGACCAACCTGATCTTCAAGCCTCTGGCCCACCGTCCCCGCCCCTATACCTGGGACGGCAGCGTGTACCGGCAGTACTGGGAGCTGCTGGGCAGACACACCCACAGCGACTACTGCTTCCCCTCCGGTCATACCACAGCGGCCTTTGCCTTTTCTCTGGGCGCGATCATGTATGATAAGCGGAAGTACTGGCCTCTGCTCTTCTTCGGCATTCTGATGGCCGTGTCCCGCATTTATCTCTCCGTTCACTACTGCACGGACGTGCTGGCCGGTGCGCTGGTCGGCAGCCTCGGCGGCGTGGGCGGCTACTACCTGATGTGCCTCCTGCCCGAGAAGTATTACCGGCTGGATATGATCCGCTATCTCCCTTTCCTGAAGAATATCGGCGGCAGCGGCAAGCACCTGAAAAAATAAGCGGAGGAACATGAAAATGGCGAACGACGGTCAGAAGAACGAATATGTCATGGAGATCTACGCGGGCGGCAGCACCCCCGGCGGCTACCTGCGCTGTACGATCCGCGAGGATGAAACGTTGGAGAGTCTGGCGGCGCGCTACCACACCACGCCGGAGACGATCATGAGCTTCAATCGCAATCCGGATCGGGACTGGTATCAGCCCGGTCAGATCATCTGCATCCCCCTTGGCTGATGCGCCCTGCGGGCTTATCCTTAAAAATCAGCGGCTGAGTCAACTTGGCCGTTGATTTTTTTCTTCTTTGTGGTATAGTAAGAGGAACAGAAAATACGGGAGGTTATCCATCATGCCTTTAGTCAATACCAGCGAAATGTTCCGCAAGGCCTACGAGGGCGGCTACGCCATCGGCGCCTTCAATGTCAACAACATGGAGATCGTGCAGGGCATCACCGAAGCCGCCGCAGAGGTCAATGCGCCTCTCATCCTGCAGGTAAGCAAGGGTGCCCGCAGCTATGCCAACCACACCTATCTGATGAAACTGGTGGAGGCCGCCGTGATCGAGACCGGCCTGCCCATCGCCCTGCATCTGGATCATGGCGACAGCTTTGAGCTCTGCAAGAGCTGCATCGACGGCGGCTTTACCTCCGTTATGATCGACGCCTCCTCCAAAAGCCTGGAGGAGAATATCGACATCACCCGCGAGGTGGTGGAGTACGCCCATAAGTACAATGTCACCGTAGAGGCCGAGCTGGGCACGCTGGCCGGCGTGGAGGACGAGGTCAAGGTCAACGCCGAGGACAGCTCCTATACCCGCCCCGAGGATGTGCAGGAGTTCGTAACGCGCAGCGGCTGCGACTCTCTGGCCATCGCCATCGGCACCAGCCACGGCGCTTACAAGTTCAAGCCCGGCCCCAAGCCCCAGCTCCGCTTCGACATTCTGGAAGAGGTGTCCCGCCGTCTGCCCGGCTTCCCCATCGTCCTTCACGGTTCTTCCTCCGTGCCTCAGGAGTTCGTGGAGCTGGTGAACAAATACGGCGGCGCCATGCCCGGCGCTATCGGCGTGCCGGAGGATCAGCTCCGTCAGGCTGCGAGAATGGCCGTGTGCAAGATCAACATCGACTCTGACCTCCGTCTGGCCATGACGGCCTCCGTGCGTCAGTACCTCTATGAGCATCCCGCCGACTTCGATCCCCGCGCCTATCTGAAGCCCGGCCGTGCAAACATCAAGGCTATGGTCAAGCACAAGATCGTGGACGTTCTCGGCTCTGACGGGAAAGCCTGAGCTCCCGCAGCTGAAAAAAGCGGCCTCTCCGAAATCCTCGGAGAAGGCCGCTTTTTTTGCCGTTGGAAAAGCTGTATGTCCATTATAAAGCGGCGAAGAGGCGAAAAAGCCCGAAAAAACAAAATGACGAATAAAAAAAGCTCCTGCGGTTAAAATATGGTCAGCTTCACGCCCTGCGGGGAAGAAGCAATAGCGGGAAAGGAGCGTAATCAGCATGGTTATGGACAGAATTGCTCTGCTGCTCGCGATCATCGGCGGACTGAACTGGGGCAGCGTAGGCCTGTTTCGCTTTGATCTGGTGGCATGGCTTTTCGGCGGCCAGACGGCCACCGTCAGCCGGGTCGTATATACCCTGGTGGGACTGGCTTCCGTCTGGTGTGTGTCCTTGCTGTTCCGTGCGCGGGACGAAGCGGACGAGCTGGGCTGAGTGCAGCGGCTGTGGGCTCTTTCTGCGCAGAGCGGAGGGCCCGCAGCTTGCTTTTGCACATTTGGAAGGATTTATCTGATTGACATAATGTCGATTTCATGATATAAATATACGGACAAGACGCTAAAACGATGACGACTGCCTTTACGGCGAGGTGTACATATGAACGAAGAAGATAAGATCCTTTCTGAAGAGCAGCCCGCTGCGCTGCCGGAGGAGGAGAATCCCGAAGTCCCTGTGGCTGCCGAGGACGGCGAGAGTGCCGAAGAAGTGAAGGAGAGCTGCACCGAGGACGAATCTGTGCCCACGGCGGAGGAGGAAGCCTCTGCGCCGGAGCAGGAGATAGAAGCGGCAGAAGAGAACGCTGCCGAGGAAAATGCTGCGGAAGAGAACGGAGAGCCTGCGGAAGAGCAGGAAACGCCCGCGGAGGAAAAGCGGGAAGCGGAACCTGTTGAGGAGGCTACCCGCGTCTTTTCTGTGCAGGAGGCCGAGGAAGGCTCCCAGAGCGCTGAAACGAAGCTGGACGGTATTCTGCTGGCCTGTGAGCTTTGCGAGGCTGTGCAGGCGCAGGTGGGGCGTGATGGCTTCCATGGCGGCATCCGGCCGGACAATATCAGCGTTTCCGATGGGAATGTAAAGCTGGGCAGTCCGCTGGAGCACGGCATAGGGGAGTTTACCCCCCAGGAGCTGGAGTATATGTCCCCGGAGCTGTTCTGGGACGGCAGCCGCTCCGGTAGTACGGATGTGTATTCCATCGGCCTGATCCTCAATTCCGTTTACAACCACGGCCTGATGCCCTTCTGGCCTGTGGACGGCGATAAAACGCCCAATATCCGCGCCTCTGCTCTGCAGCGGCGTATGAACCGGGAGGAGATCGCGCCTCCTGCCTCAGCGGGCAGCGAGCTTTCTGCCATCATCCTCCGCGCTCTGGCCTTTGCGCCGGAGGAACGCTACAGCGACACCGAGGAGCTTTGCAGCGCTCTGCGCGCCTGCCATGAGGAACAGCCTTTGGCCACGGATTTCTCTGCGGTGCTCACCGGCATGATCGAACGCAGCGCCCGGCGTGCGGAGAAGCAGGATATTTCCTCTCCCTTTGTGAGCAACATCGGCGAGGAGGAAAACCGGGAAGCTGCCGAAGAGCTGGTCCGGGAAGAACCGATCCCCAAGGTAAAGGTACGCCGCAGCTCCGGTCGACTGGCCCGGGCGCTGGTATATGTGGCGCTGGCACTGGCGCTGGCTGCCATCGTGCTGCTGCTGCGCCGCTGCGTGTCATTGGACGAGGAAGCTCGCGTAACGCCCACACCGCCCGTTGCGGAGGTGAAGGAGCCCTCCGATGCGGAAAAGGTGATCGGCGGCAATATCACCGAAGAGGAGCCTGAGACGGTGGAAAACCCGGAGGAAACGCCCGGGGAGACCCCGGAGGAGCTGCCCGAGGCCGCCCCTGTCCCCCAGGGAACGGTGGAATATGTGGCAGTCCGCGAAAATGTGAGCTGGCAGGAGGCTGTGAAGCGCTGCGAGGAAATGGGCGGCGAGCTGGCCATGCCGGTCAATTACGAGGAATTCCAGACCATCACCGCCAAGTGCGAGGAGGCCGGCCTGACCTTCGTCTGGCTCAACGCCATGCGCAATGAGGATAAGGTCTGGGTGAACAGCAAGGGTGAGGAAGGCTCCTTCTTCTTTGCCTGGGGCGACGGTGAGCCCTCCGAAAAGGACGGCGGCGACGGCGCGGCGGAGGATTACTTCCTCCTCTGGAACCACAACGGCCGCTGGTCCGGCAATGACAGCCGCGAGAACCCCTTGACCAATTTCGGTCATGTCTACGGCGGGAAGATCGGCTATGTCTGCAAAAAGATCACCTATGAGTCAGTGAATATCACGGATCTCGGAGGCTGAGCAAAATAAAAAAGGTTCCCTGCAAAAACAGCTTTTTGCAGGGAACCTTTTTTGCTATCTGCCGTATAGAGACGCACGGTTTTCAGCCTCCGATCAGATCCCGGACTGTTTTCTGACAAAGGAGCATACCGGCTGTAGCCGTGACCCATACCAGACTGCCGGGAACGCTTCTGCGGCCTGCGGGCGGCGCTTCCAACTGCGCGGCGGGATGCGCCTCCTCGCTGCTGAATACGACGTTCAGATGCTCGATGCCCCGGGCGCGGAGCTCCTCTCTCATGATGCGGGCAAAGGGACAGCCCTCCGTTTTGCTCAGGTCGGTGATGCAAAGCCGGGAGGCGTCCAGCTTGTTGCCGGTTCCGAGAGAAGAAACGATGGGTATGCCGCGCCGGATGCAGCTTTCGATCAGATCGAGCTTGCAGCTCACCAGATCGATGGCGTCGACCACATAGTCAAACCCCGCGGCGAAAAACTGCTCCCGGCTCTCGGCGTTATACTGGAGCGGCAGCGGATGGATGCGGCAATCGGGGTTAATGAGCGCCAGCCGCTCTGCCATCACAGCGGCTTTGCTGCGCCCCACGGTGCTCTCCAGCGCGCAGAGCTGCCGGTTGCGGTTGGTGACGGATACCTCGTCCTGATCCACCAGCGTCAGCTCTCCCACGCCGCTGCGGCAGAGAGCCTCGGCACACCAGGAGCCGACGCCGCCCAGCCCGAACACGGCCACGTGGCTTCCCGCCAGCTTTTCCATGGACTCCGGCCCTAGCAGCGCCTGTTCACGCAGAAAAAGTTCCTGATTCATGGCTAAACCTCATTTCGGTAAAATGAAAACCGTCACAGCCGAAGGATGTCCGGCTGTGACGGAGCTGAGATCGGTGGATCAGACCTTCTTGAAGAGAGCAGTCTTGGTGATGGGGTAGTTCACAAGAAGCTCGTCCTTCCATGCGGTAAAGTCTTCACCGGTCATCGCGTTGCGGGCAAGAGCGTGATGATAGCTTTCACCCTCGCCGACAAAGTAGATGAAGAAGTAGCCGTAATTCTCGTTGTAGACGATGTCAGTGTCACCGCTCTTGTGGTCGGCGAAGCAGAACTCGTCAAACTCGGGAACCATCTGACCCTTGGTGATATTCTCGTAAAGACCGCCGTTGGTGTTGGAGCCGGGATCCTCGCTGTACTTGTTGGCCAGCTCGGCAAAGCCTTCCTCGGTGCCGTCCCACTCGTCACGGATCGCGGTGATCTCCTCAAAGGCGGCCTGCTTTTCTTCCTCAGAGACGGTGCCGTCACCGTCGGCGTCATGAGCCTCCATGAGAATGTGGCGGACATTCACGGTGTTGTAATCATTCTCGTCCAGCTCCAGGAAGCAGTAGAGACGGCAACCGGTGCTCTCGTCCATCATCGTGGGGTCGCCGACCTTGCGCGCAGCGGTAGCCCACTCGCCGGAATCGCTCATCACACCCAGAACGGAGCTGCTCTCGGCAGCCTCTTCGCCGGTGGCTTCCAGAACGGCGGCAGAGAAGCTCTCCGTGGTGCCCTCGCACTTGTCAAGAACGGCCTGCGCGGTCTCGCGGGCGGCGGCCATGGCCTCCTCGGAAACATTGCCTTCCTCATCGGCCTCGGCGGCGATGAAAGCGGTCAGGTAGCTGACCTTATTGTAATCGTTGGCGTGCTCGGTAAACCAGGCGTCCAGCTGCTCGTCGCTGTAGCTCTCGGTGAAGGCGTCCTGCTTGTCCTGGGCATAATTACCGGCAAGCGTGCTCATCTCCATGAACGCACGAACGGTCTTTTCGCTGTTGCCCTCGCCGTACATGGCGGCAAGATAACCGTCGGTGGTGTAGCCGTAGAGATTGGCATAGGTGTCGAAGAGAGCGATGTTGTCGTCAATGTTCTTCTGATCCTCTTCGCTCAGGGTGTAGCCCTCAGCTTTGGCCAGATCATAGTAGGCGCTGAGCTCCTGCAGATAGCTCAGACCCTGCTCGGTGAAGTATTCGTCCCAGGTCATGCTGCTGTCGAAGGAGCAGGTCTGCTCGTCCAGCGGCGTGTCCTTGTCAATAAGGTAATCGACCAGACCGGAGTAATTGTTCCGGAACTGGGTATAGGCGGTCTGCTTGGCATAGCGAACCTGCGCCAGAGACCAGGAGCTGTCGCCGGTCTTGGCAGCGGTCAGTCTGGTATCAAAGAGACTGGAGTTGACCACGCCGGCCAGAAGGGCGACGATCAGAACGATCACAACACCCACGGTGAAGCGGGTATTGGTTTTCTTCTTCTCGGCAGCGGCCTGCTGTGCGGCACGCTCCTTGGGGGAAAGCTCGTTTCCGCGCCCGGCGGCGCGGTTCATTTTTTCTTTGGATGCACCCATGTTGCAATATACTTCCTTTCGGGGGATTTGTTCAACAGTATATCGGAAAGAGACGCTATTTTCAAGACTTATTTTCTTATTAGAAAGAAAGAGTATAACAAAAAACCCGCCGGGAAAAGACCGACGGGTTTTTGGAAGGCGTCGCGCCTGCTTACAGGGTCTTCTGGGCGTTGATCTTCACGCCGGGGCCCATGGTGGAGGCGGTGACGCAGCTGCGGATATTCTGGCCCTTGGCGGTGGCGGGCTTGGCACGCAGGATAGCGGTCAGCAGAGCATCGTAGTTCTCATAGAGCTTCTGAGCGCCGATGGAAACCTTGCCGATGGGGCAGTGGATGATGTTGGTCTTGTCGAGACGGTACTCGATCTTACCGGCCTTGGACGCGTTGATGGCCTGGGTCAGAGCGTTGGGAGCAACGACCGTGCCGGCCTTGGGAGAGGGCATCAGACCCTTGGGGCCCAGGACCTTACCGAGACGGCCCACGACACCCATCATGTCCTGGGTGGCGATGACCACGTCGAAGTCGAACCAGTTCTCGCCCTGAATCTTCTGCACCAGATCGGCGCCGCCGGCGTAATCAGCACCGGCCGCCTTGGCTTCCTCTTCCTTCTCGGGCTTGCAGAAGCAAAGCACGCGAACGGACTTGCCGGTGCCGTTGGGCAGCACGATGGCGCCGCGAACCTGCTGATCGGCGTGACGGGAGTCGACACCGAGCTTAACGTGGAGCTCGACGGTCTCGTCGAACTTGGCCTTGGAGGCCTGCACGACCAGCTCGAAAGCCTGCTGGGGCTCATACTGGGTCTGGCTGTTAATGAGCTTTGCGCTCTCTTTATAATTCTTACCTCTGAACACTTGTTAATTCCTCCTAAAATGTGGTTTGTCGGAAGGAGCCTTCCTCCCACGTTTGGGGATCAATCCCCAACAAGAACACCCATGCTCCGGCAGGTGCCCGCGATCATGCTCATGGCGGACTCGATGCTGGTGCAGTTCAGGTCGGGCATCTTCTGCTCGGCGATCTTGCGCAGATCTTCCTTGCTGATGGTGGCGACCTTGTCGCGCTGGGGAACGCCGGAGGCGGTCTCGATGCCGCAGGCCTTCTTGATGAGCAGAGCAGCGGGGGGAGTCTTGGTCACGAAGGTGAAGCTGCGGTCGGAGTAAACGGTGATGATAACGGGGATCATCATGCCCATGTCGCCCTTGGTGCGCTCGTTGAAGTCCTTGGTAAACTGGGCAATGTTCACGCCATACTGGCCGAGGGCGGGACCCACAGGGGGAGCCGGGGTGGCCTTGCCGGCGGGAACCTGAAATCTGACATAACCAACTATTTTCTGTGCCATTGTTCAAGCACCTCCAAAATCATTCTTCATTGACCGGCTCGACCTGGTTCAGCTCCAGATCGACCGGCGTCTCTCTGCCAAACATAGAGACGATAAGACGAACGCTGTCCTTTGCAGGATCCAGCTCGTCCACAGTTCCGAGAAATCCGTCCAGCGGGCCGTCCACGATGCGCACGGTAT
>JAGHSH010000141.1 GCA_018065965.1 Candidatus Apopatocola equi | reverse complement strand
GCGTGTATCCGTGTTGGGAATGGAAATGCAGATGGGGGAGCCGGCGGTCTTGCCGTTGAACACACCGCTGAGCAGCTCAAAGGCGTCCGGCTCCTGCCGGGCGGTCTCCGTGTCGCCGGAGGGACGGCGGCGGGTGAGCTCCGCGGCCATGAAGGCCTCATCCACAGCAAGACCCGGGGCGAGACCGTCGATCACCGCACCTACGGCGCCGCCGTGGCTCTCGCCGAAGAGGGTCAGGCTCACAGCCTGTCCGAATGTGTTTTTCATGCAAGCACCTCCAGCTTTGCGCAGATGTCCTCCGCGCTCATTTCCCGCAGCACGAAGCTGCCGGGCTTTTCTACCTGCACCGTGATGATGCCCCTACCGGTGTTCTTTTTGTCATGGGTCAGATAGGGCAGCAGCACATCGCCGGATGCCGGGATCTCACAGGGCAGCTCAAAGCGCCTCAGCACCGGCAGCAGCTGCTGCCGCACCGCCTCCGAGCAGAAGGGAAGCATGCCCAGCGCCACGCATTCGCCGTGGAGCAGCGCGCCGTTGGCGTGGCTCTCCACCGCGTGACCCACCGTGTGGCCGAAATTCAGAATGCGGCGCAGCCCGGATTCATGAGGATCCTGCTCCACCACGTCGGCCTTGATGCGCAGGGAGCGCTCGATGACCTGATCCAGCAGTGCATCGCTCATGGGAGAGGCGGCAATGGTGTCAAAAAGCTCCGCATCGCAGGGCAGCGCCATTTTGATGGCCTCGGCCAGACCCTCGTGCAGCAGCCGGGGAGAGAGCGTTTTGAGGGTATCGGGGTCGATGAGCACCCGTTTGGGCTGGTAGAATGCGCCCACGATGTTCTTCACCCCGGCAAAATCGATGGCGGTCTTGCCGCCTATGGAGGAATCCACCTGAGAGAGCAGGGTAGTGGGAATGTTGTAGAAATCGATGCCCCGCATATAGCAGGCAGCGGCAAAGCCGCTGAGATCGCCCACTACGCCGCCGCCTACGGCCACCACGCAGTCGCTGCGGCTGAGCCCTGCCTCTACCATGGCGCGGAGCAGCGCCGTGAACATCTCCATGCTCTTGCTGCTCTCCCCCTGGGGGATGCAGTGAACGGTGGAGCGCTCGCACTGGGCGGCCACGCAAGCGGCATACTCGGTGGGCACACCGGAATCGGTCACGATAAAGACCCTGCCGTGGAGCCCCAGCAGCTCGGCGGCGCGGGGGAGAGAGCCCCGCTCCAGAACGATCTCATAGCTGTCTTTTTCCAGAGAAACCGGAATGATCATAGCCTTGCCCCTCTCAGACTGCGTTATCGGAGTAGTATGCGCCCGCCAGCTTCAGTTTGGCGCAGGTGGCGGAAAGCTCCTGCATCATTTCGCTGCCGTTGGCGCTGCCGATGGAGCCCTCGGCCTCCACATAGAAGTAATAGTTCCACAGAAGATCCTTCATGGGACGGGAGCGCAGAGAGCGCATATTGTAGCCGTGGGAGCCAATGATGTTCAGCGTCTGGGCCAGCGCACCGGCCTCGTTCTGAACGGTGAACATGAGAATGAAGTTCTCATCCTCGCGCTTTCCGGAGGACTTGGGAGAGTTCTGCGCCCGGGAGAAGGCCCCGAAGCGGGTGGTATTGGAGGAGCTGATGTTGATGTGGCTCTCCAGAATATCCAGACCGTAAAGCTCCGCCGTCTCCGCAGAGGCAATGGCGGCAACGGTCGGATCGCCCAGATCGCGGACATACTTGGCGGCAGCGGCGGTATTGGAATACTCCTGCATCTCAAAGCCGTGCCGGGAGATGTATCCGTCGCACTGACCAAGGGCCTGCGGGTGACTGATCACGGTGCGGACGTCCCCGATGGAAGCGCCCTTCACGCCCAGCAGGCAGTGCTCCACGCCAACATCGATGACCTGATTGACAAAAAGCTCCCCGGAGAACATCAGATCCATCACCGCGCCGACCTCGCCGGCATAGCTGTTTTCCAGCGGGAGTACGGCGCAGTCCGCCTCGCCCCGCTCCACGGCCTCATAGGCGTCCGGGAAATCCCGGTAGGCCACCAGCTGTGCGCCGGGGAACATCCGTGATGCTGCAATGTGGGCAAAGGCGCCCTCCACCCCGCTGTAGGCTACCCGCATGCCGGACATGAGCCGCGCCTGATAGCTGCAGGAGAGCTCAATGTTGTTCCGGATAAACTGAACGTAATACTGGCCGATAACGGGATCATCCACATAGCTCAGATTCCGCCGGATCACCTCGGCCTCCCGGGCCTCGTCGCGGATGGAAAGACCGTGCTTCTGCTTAAAATCACAGACGACCTCGCAGCACTTCATGCGCTCCTCAAACAGCTTTGCCATCTCCCGGTCGATGCGGTTGATGCTCTCTCTTGCCTGATCCAGCTCGCTCATCTTGTTCTCCTCTTTCATAATATAAAATAAAAGCCATAAAATAAACCGGCCTCCCCTTCGGGAAACCGGCACCCTGCACTGCGCTTCCTATGCGCATATTACGAATGGCAGCCTATTTCCGTCGGGGCTTTGATCCCACCAAAAATAAAGTACACGCTGAGTGCACCGATAAAATAGGCATAATAATACTCGAAGGCAGCAAAAAGACGCTTCATGCTGCTGAACCGATCCATAGCCATGAACATCTGCTTCTGCCTCCTTCTTCTACGATTTAAACAGATTATATGGGCTGTGAGGGAAAATGTCAAGGCTAAAAAAACCGCAGGAGCTCCGGCAGTTTTTGGTGATTTTACTCAGAGCCGGAGCGAAAAAAGCACCCCGCCTGCCGGAAGGCAGGGGGGTGCGAAGAAAAATCATGAACGGGTTCCGGCAAAGAACAGACCCACGGTGCCGGGGCCGCAGTGGGAGGAAATGGTGCTGCCGGCATAGGTCTCGATGAGCTCCTGCACATCGGGGCAGAGACGCAGTACCTCCTGCCGCAGCGTGTCCACGGCCTCCTGAGAACAGCCGGTGGAGGCCAGCACGATACGGGAGGTGTCGATGCTCTCTCGGTCTGACAGACAGGCTTCCGCATACTGGCTCAGCACCCGCTGGAAGCTTCCGCGGTACTTCTTGCCGGGAATGAGCTTGCCCTCGCGGACATGGATGCAGGGGCGGAGCTTCAGGACGTTGGCGCCGAGCACCTCAATGCCGGAGCAGCGGCCGCCCTTGTGGAGATAATCCACCCGGTCGACGATGAAGCTGGAATCCTGGAGGTCCCGGTAAGCAAGGAGCTCGGGGACGATCTCCTCCACACTCTTTCCCTCGGCGATCAGATCGGCGCAGCGGAGCACCAGCAGGCCCTGCGCACCGCAGAGGTTGAGCGAGTCAATCACCGTCACATGCCCCAGCTCCTCCGCAGCCAGAGAGGCATTGGAGAAGGCGCTGGAGATGCAGGAGCTCAGAGAGATGTGGATGACCTCATAGCCCTGCTCCACCCAGGGAGCAAAATATGCCGCATACTCGCCCACATTGCCTGCGCTGGTCTTGGGCAGCGGATTGCCCGCCTGCACATGGCGGAAGATCTCTTCGCTGCAGATGTCAAGACCGTCCCGGTAGGCTTTCTCGCCCATGGTAACGGTCAGAGGAACGGTGCTGATGCTGTATTTGTCAAGCAGGGCCTGCGGAAGATCGCAGGTACTGTCGGAACAGAGCTTGATTTTCACGGCTATATCTCCCAAATCAGGATCCCGAAGCACTTATGCATTCAGATTATAGCC
>JAGHSH010000078.1 GCA_018065965.1 Candidatus Apopatocola equi | reverse complement strand
AATGATCTTCCGCTCCCCGCTGTTGCCCCGATAGAGATTTATGCTTCCTCGCCTCCCATCTCCGCAAACACCGTTCCCGCTGCCGAAGCGGCGGAGGCAAGGCGCAGAGCCTTTGCCAGCTTTCTCCTCCGCTTTTCCGTGAGATAGGGACTCAGCCCCTTCACAAGGCCGTCCCGTTCTCCGTTTTTCAGCAGTCCCACCAGCTTCTCTGCCATGCCCGGCATCCCGCCTGCGGCGCTCCCGCCGCCCTGCTCCGGGGCGATGTTCCCCATGAGCGTGCGGGCCATGGCGGCAATGCGCTCCAGCTCCGCCGGGTCGTTCATGACGGCGTTGAGCCGATCCTCCAGCTCACTCATAGCTCAGAGAGCTTTTCCGCCAGCGAGCGCCCCTCCGGGGTGGCAAGCACGCTGCCGATGAGCTTTTTCAGCGCCTCCGCATCCCCGCTGCGGGCGATGCGCTCCACCTCGGCGCTGTCCAGCTTTTCCGAGAGCGAGCGCCCCTCCGTGCTATCCGCCAGACGGCGCAGCTGCTCGCCCCTGCTGCTCTGCAGCAGCTCCGAGCCGAATTTTTCGATATTTTCCACAAAGCATCCCTCCCGCGTTCATTCTATGCAAGAGAGGTAGAAATCGTGCTGCTTGCTGTTTTATCCGATACCCACGGCAATCTGGCCCCCGCCTGCGCCGCCCTGCGGGCGTGGCAGCCGGACATGGTCATCCATCTGGGGGACTGCGTCCGCGATGCACTGGAGCTCCGGGAGCGCTTCCCGGCGCCGGATATCCGCCTTGTCCGGGGCAACTGCGATGTGGGCGTGAGGGAGAGCGAAAAGCTCTCGCTGAACGTGGAGGGCGTGGAGATCTTCGCCACCCACGGACATCTCTATAACGTGAAGTGGGGCATGGACGCCCTGCGCAACGCCGCGTATTTTTCCGGTGCGCGGCTCTGCCTCTTCGGCCACACCCATCAGCGGTACTATGCCAATGTGGGCGGCATCGAATTTCTCAATCCCGGCAGCGCCGGGTCGGGCAGCGAATACAGCGCCGCGCTCATCCGCGTAGAGAACGGCGCGGCGGAATGCAGGATCCACACCCTGGGAAAGGACGGTCTTTTATGAAAAAAGCATTTGTTACCGGCGGCAGCGGCGGCATCGGGCAGGGCATCTGCCGCGCTCTGGCCGCAGACGGCTGGAAGGTATATGTGGGCTGCCTGAGCCACAGAGCCGAGGCCGAGGCGCTGGCTGCGGAGATAGGCGGCGAGGCCGTGGTCTGCGATGTGCGCGACGAGGGGCAGGTCGAAGCCGCCCTGGAGCGCATCGGTGAGCCGGAGCTGCTGGTCAACTGCGCGGGCATCGCCTGGGGCGGTGTCTTTCAGGCCATGAGCGGGGAGGAATGGGAGAATATCCTCAGCGTGAACATCGGCGGTGTGTTCCGCTGCTGCAAGCACGCGGTACGGGGCATGATCGCCCGTCAGAGCGGCTGCATCATCAACATATCCTCCGTGCTGGGTCAGTCCGGCGGCAGCTGTGAGGCCGCCTACAGCGCCACCAAGGGAGCCGTCATTGCCTTTACCCGTTCTCTGGCCAAGGAGCTGGGGCCCAGCGGCATCCGGGTGAACTGCATCTGCCCCGGCTGCATCGACACGCCCATGCTCGCGGCCTTTTCCCCCGAGGAAAAGGAGGATTTTGTGGATCGCACCACCCTGAGCCGTCTGGGCACCGGCGCGGATATCGGCGCGGCGGCGGCGTTTCTTGCCTCCGAGGGCGCGAGCTTCATTACCGGGCAGACGCTCACCGTGGACGGCGGGTTTCTTATATGATCACGAGTGAAACTTCGTTTTACAGGTGAGAAACTTTTTCCCGAAAAACAACGGACATCAGACATCAGGAAAGGATTTACGATCATGGATAAAGCATATGCCGATTTTGCCGTGCAGGAGACTCTGAAGCTCCTTGCCATCGACTCGCCCACGGGCTTCACCGAAAAGGCCGCCGCATGGGTGCGGGACGAATTTACCGCGCTGGGCTTTGCCGCCTCGCTCACCAACAAGGGCGGCGTGCTGGTGGAGCTGGGCGGCGGGAACGCCGATGACGGCCTCCTGCTGGAGGCTCACACCGACACCCTCGGCGGTATGGTCGCCGAGATCAAGGGCAGCGGACGGCTGCGCCTGACCAATCTGGGCGGCATGCGCGCCGAAAACGCCGAGACCGAGAATGTCCGCATCTATACCCGGGAGGGAAAAATCTATGAGGGCACCCTGCAGCTCCACAACCCCAGCGTCCATGTAAACGGCGATTACGGCAAGACTGAGCGCAGCTGGGAGAGCACCGAGGTGGTCATCGATGAGGACGCAGCGACGGACGGGGACGTCCGCGCCCTGGGCATCGAGGTGGGGGATATCGTCTGCTTCGATCCCCGGAGCCGTCTGACCGAAAGCGGCTATATCAAGAGCCGGTTTCTGGATGATAAGCTCTCCGTTGGCATCCTGCTGGGCTTTGCCAAATATCTGAAGGACAGGGGCGTGACCCTTTCGCGCCGCACCTATGCCCACATCACCGTGTATGAAGAGGTGGGCCACGGCGGCGCGGCCTCTGTACCCGCCGGCTGCACCGAGGCCATCAGCGTGGACATGGGCTGCGTGGGCGACGGCCTCCGCTGCACCGAGCGGCAGGTGAGCATCTGCGCCAAGGACTCCCACGGCCCCTACAGCTATGAGCTGGTGGGCAAGCTCATTGCCGCCGCCAAAAAGGAGGGCGCGGACTACGCGGTGGATGTGTATCCCCATTACGGCAGCGACGTGGAGGCCACGCTTTCGGCGGGCTATGACCTGCGCCACGGTCTGATCGGTGCGGGCGTGTACGCCTCCCACGGCTATGAGCGCAGCCACACCGACGGCGTGTGGAACACCCTGAAGGTGCTCAAGGGGTATTGCGGGGTGTAAATCCCCCGCCGTGGGAGACGGAGTTCAGCCCCCCTCATTCTCTTTCCCGGCAGAAAGAGAATGAGCGCCGCCGGGCGGCGGAGAAGAGAACAGAGGCCCGGCGGCAGCATGCAGAGAGGGCGCA
>JAGHSH010000270.1 GCA_018065965.1 Candidatus Apopatocola equi | reverse complement strand
CAAATACGATGCGGACAGGCGCTCCATCAATTCCTTCCGTTCTCTGGGCAGCTGCCTCGGCTCCGGCATCGGCGCAGTGCTCGTTCCGGTGATCGTCAAGAACGTTTTCGGCGGCCTCAAGTCCGATATCTACACCGCAGAGGATGCGGCCGCTCTTCTGAAAACGGCGGTTCTCATGGCCGTCATCGCGGTTGCAGGCTGCCTGATCCACTATTTCACCACCCGTGAGCGCGTGGTGCAGCTGGATGAAAACGAGGAGCACATCAGCTTTGCAGAGACCTTCCGGATGCTCTTTACCGTGAAGAGCTGGGTGGCCAATATGCTCTTCATCCTCTGCTACGGTATCACCACCGCCATGATGATGAACGAGATCAACGACTACGCCGCCTACATCCTCTGCGATTCCGCCAAGGCAACGCCGATCCTTGCCTTCTATCTGGCCGTTTCCGTGCTGACGGCTGCCTTCATCGGCCCCATCGACCGTCGGCTGGGGCGAAAGGGTACCATGATCTTTGCCGCTGCCGTGCAGATCGTCGGCAAGCTGCCCTTCCTCTTCGCACCGCTGTCCATGGCGGCCATCTGCATCAATGCGGTGTCTGTGGGCATGGGCTCCACGGCCGCCTTCGTCATGTTCAATACCAACCGCAACAATGTGGCCGATATCGTGGAATTCAAGTTCCGCCGCCGGATCGACTCCATGGTCGCCACCTGCGATAACCTCATCACCAAGCTGGCCGAGGCGCTGGCGGTGTGGATCATGGGCATTGCCCTCTCGCTCTCCGGCTTCAACGCCGCTTTGGGCGTGGGTCAGCCCGCTGCCGCCAGAACGGCCATCTGCGCCCTGCTGGGCTGGGTGCCGGGCCTTATCTGCATTGCCATGCTGTGGTTTGCCTCCAAGACCGACATTGCTGAGGAGTATGCCGCCGAGAAGGCACACTTTGAGCAGCAGAACGGAGGTGCGGGAGCATGATGACTGCCCTGAAGCTGCTGCTGGGGCTGCTGATCGCCCTGCTGCTGTTTGTCGCTGTTCTGGCCGTCCGCACCCTCTGCACGGGTAAAAAAGAAGCGATCTACACGCCCTCCGAGGATCAGGAGCGCATCGCCGCCTACGGCGAGAAGCTCTCCCGTATGGTGCGCTATGAAACGGTTTCCTACCGGGATGCCCCCGATGTGGAGAAATTCCGGGGCTTCCACGCTCTGCTTGCGGAGCTCTTTCCCCGGGTGTTCGCCGAGTTGGAGAAGATCGAGATCGACGGCAACCTGATGATGAAATGGAAGGGAACTGACGATACCCTCGCTCCCATCATGATCATCTCCCATCAGGACGTAGTCCCTGCCGAGGGTGAGTGGACGCACGATCCCTTCTCCGGCGAGATCGTAGACGGCAAGCTCTACGGCCGGGGTGCGGGCGACATCAAAAACGGCGTTTTCTCCTTCTATCAGGCTGTGGAGGAGCTGCTGGCGGAGGGCTACCGCCCCCGCTGCGATGTGTATCTGGGCTCCTCCTGCACTGAGGAAATCGGCGGCGACGGCGCACCGAAAATGTGCCGCTGGCTGCAGGAGCGGAACATCCGCCTTTTCATGCTCTGTGACGAGGGCGGCAGCATCATCGAGGATCCCATCGCCGGTGTCAAGGGCAGCTTTGCCGCCATCGGTATTTTTGAAAAGGGCTACGGCGATATGCGCTTCATCGCCCGCTCCAACGGCGGTCATTCCTCCACGCCCCCCAGGAACACACCCATTGCCCGCCTTGCGAAGTTTGAGGCGGAGGTGGAGCGCCGCAGCCCCTTCAAGGTCCGCTTCTCCGAGGCGGTGGACGGCATGTTCCGCAATCTTGCCCCCTATGCCAGCAGCTTCGGTCTCAAGCTGGTCATGGTGAACCTGCCCCTGCTCAGACCTCTCGTGAAGAAACTCCTTCCCATGATCTCTGCCGAGGCCGCCGCCATGCTTCAGACTACCATTGCCTTTACCATGCAGAAGGGCTCCGACGGGTATAACGTCATCCCGCAGGAGGCATGGGTCACCGGCAACCTGCGCTACATCCCCCATCAGGGGCTGGAGGAATCCAACCGCATCATTACGGAGCTGGCCGCGAAATATGACATTGAGACCGAGTGGGTCACGGGCAATGACTATTCCCGTTCCCTGGATCTCAACGGCGAGCCCTACCGGATGACCCTTGCCTGCATCGGGAAGATCTTCCCGCAGCTTGGCGTCATGCCCTATGTGGTCACGGGCGGGACGGATTCCCGCTTCTTCGACCCGGTCTGTGATGCCTGCGTTCGCTTTACCCCCACGGCGGTGGATGCCGACCAGCTGGGGAGAATGCACGGCATCGATGAAAATATCAGCGTAAACGTGCTGCCCGGTGCGGTGGATTACTACAAGTGCCTCATCCGGATGCAGGAAGAACGCTGAGCAGCAGAATAATAAAGGAAGACTGCACGCATGATTTTGGGAATGGATCACATAGCGATCTTCGGCTCCTCGGAGGAGTCCGTGTGTTTTTATGAGAAGCTGGGCTTCCGCACCGTCAGCCGCCGGGAGCGGGAGCACGACACGGTGCTTTTCCTCAGCGGCTACGGCATCACGCTGGAGCTGTTTCTCGACCCTTCGCGCCCGCCGCGTCCGAACGCACCCGAGGCGCTGGGACTCCGCCATCTGGCGCTTCATGTGGACGACGTGCAGCGCACGCTGGACGAGCTGGGACTGGAGGCCGAACCTATCCGGGAGCTGAACGGAAGCCGCCTTACCTTCCTTCATGACCCCGACGGTCTGCCGGTGGAGCTGACGGAGGGCATACTGTAATCAAACCGGGTACGCTGCAAAAGAGCCGTTTTACAGCGTACCCGGTTTTCTGTTTTGAGGCCTCCCCGTGTTTTTGTCCCCATGGCACCCTGCGCGGTTATGAGTATATAGAAAAAAGGGTACACTGCAATCGTTCGTTTTGCAATGTACCCTTTTTTGTATGCCCTTATGGCTCCGTTTTTTCGGCGCGGTAGTAGAGATAGGAAGCAAGCACGCACGCGGCGGCCCAGACCAGTACCGCGGCGCCGCTCAGATACAGCACCGCACCCTCCGGACTCCACAGGGCCAGCGCGGTCATGAGCGCTCCCGTTCCTGCGGCGCTCCTGCCGGCAAAGCGCTGGCTTTTTTCCCAAAGGCGGTCGGAGGCCATGCTCCACCGTGTCCGCAGCCCGAAGAGGGAATTGCGAGCGACCCGGGGCATGGCGCAGCCGAGGCATATCAGTAATATTCCGGTGGCAGCTCCGGTGAAGCGGACGATCTGCCCGGCGCTGACGGAAACCGCCTCCCCGGCTGCGAAGGCGAGATCCTTCTGCATGAAGAAAATGCCGAGACCGTCAAAGAAAAAGACCGTTACCGCACCGGTGATCAGCAGGGCTTTCACGCTGCCGACCTCTCCCCGCCTGCCCATGGAACGGGCGCAGAGCAGAAATACAGCGCCCGTGAGCAGAGAGAGAAAGGGGAAGATCAGATTTTCGTATTTGCTGCCGAAGCGGTCGATCTCTCCGGCAAAGTTATAATGCATGGGAACGATGTCCGGCGAGAGCATCAGAAACACCGCCGCCGCAGCGAAACTCAGCACAACGGCAGCTGCGATGAGGGCATAGAGCTTCTTCATTCGACACGTCTCCTTGACTTTTGATATAAAATGTTGTATTATATATACCATGAACTTCTTCTTCTGTCAACTCGGACGGCTGTCGCCCGGCTGCGCGTTTTCTCGGAAAGGAACCTGTATTCATGAAAAATAAGGAACGGAAGCTCTTTGTCATTCTGCTGATCCTCGCAGTGTGCTGCGAGCTCTACGGGGTGAAGGTGCTGCTTGCCGGTTCCGGCACGGCGTTTTTTGCCGTCTGGCTTCTGCTGGGGCTGCTGTGCGCCGCTCTGGCGCTGGGCGTAAAGCATTCTCTGTGGGGCAGGCTGCCGAAGCCCGCCCGGCGCGTGATCTGCGTGCTGCTCTGCGCGGCGCTGCTGTTCTTCGTCCTTGTGGAGGGCTGCATCATGAGCCGCTTTTTTGACAAGGGCACGGAGGGACTGGATTATATCATCGTGCTGGGAGCGCAGGTCTATGAGGACGGCCCCAGCCCCATTCTGAACTGTCGGCTGTGGGTGGCGCTGGAATATCTGCGCCGCAACCCGGATACAGTGTGCATCGTCTCCGGCGGTCAGGGCTATAACGAGCCCTTCCCGGAGTCGGAGGGCATGGAGCGCTATCTGGTGGAGAACGGCATTGCGCCGGAACGGATCCTGCAGGAGCCGGATTCCGGCAGCACATGGGAAAACCTCAGCTTCAGCAAGAAGCTCATAGCCGATGAAAATGCCTCCGTGGGCGTAGTCACCAACAATTTCCATGTGTTCAGAGCGGTTCAGACGGCGAAGCGCGTCGGGATCGAAAATGTCTGCGGCATTGCTGCCTATACCCCCGTCGGCTTTCTGCCCAACAACCTCCTGCGGGAGTTTTTCGGCGTGGTGAAGTTCTATCTGACGGCCTGAACCCCCTGAACGCTGCCTGCTTTTGCGGAGAACTCTGTGGAAACTGGTTAAAATGCCCAGTTTCCGCAGAGCTTTTTCATGTCATTTTTCTTCATCTGCTGTTGACAGGGGAAGGAAAATCGGGTAAAATACGGCGAAGTCTTTAAGGCGGCCCAGAGTGACCGGCAAGACGCTATACCGTAACCGATGCTGTCCGTGTCGGCTTCTTTGTATGCTCTTGCCTGAAGGCGAGGGCTTTTTTTTTACCAAATGGGAGGAGGCAGTTTCATGGACAGAGCAGCATCCAGACCGAATATCGTTCGATTGCCCGGATTCGCGGACGTGCATGTGCATTTCCGTGAGCCGGGCTTTTCTTATAAGGAGACCATGGAGAGCGGTACAAGGGCGGCGGCTCACGGCGGCTACTGCGCCGTCTGCGCCATGCCGAATCTGAACCCTGTGCCCGATTCCCCGGCGCATCTCCGGCAGGAGCTGGAGATCATCGAAAAGAGTGCGCTCATTCCCGTTCTGCCCTACGGTGCGATCACGGTAGGGGAGCAGGGGGAGCAGCTTGCGGCGCTGGAGGAGCTTGCACCCTTCGTCTGCGCCTTCAGTGATGACGGCAAGGGTCTGCAGAGCGGGGAGCTCATGCGTCAGGCCATGCTGCGTGCTAAGGCACTCGGGAAGCTCGTGGCAGCCCATTGCGAGGACAATGAGCTGCTTCGGGGCGGCTATATTCATGACGGGGCCTATGCCCGCGCCCACGGCCACCGGGGCATCTGCTCCGAGAGCGAGTGGCGGCAGGTGGAACGGGATCTGGCGCTGGTCCGGGAAACCGGCGTGAGCTACCATGTCTGCCATGTTTCCACAAAGGAGAGCGTCACGCTCATCCGGCAGGCCAAAGCCGAGGGGCTGGATGTGAGCTGTGAGACCGCTCCCCATTACCTCGTCCTCTGTGAGGATGAGCTGCAGGAGGACGGACGCTTCAAGATGAACCCGCCCCTGCGCGGCAGAGCAGACCGGGAGGCTCTGCTGGAGGGACTGCTGGACGGAACGGTGGACATGATCGCCACCGACCACGCCCCCCACTCCGCCGAGGAAAAGGGCAGGGGACTGGAGAAAAGCGCCATGGGCGTTGTGGGACTGGAGACAGCCTTCCCGGTGCTCTATACCGCGCTGGTGCGGAGCGGCCTCATGAGTCTGGAGAAGCTGGTCGAAAAGCTCCACACCAACCCCTGCAGGCGCTTCGGCATCCGGCTGGATCCGGAAAGAGATTATACGCTCATCGATCTTGGCAGCGCCTACACAGTAGATCCCTCCGATTTCCATTCCATGGGAAAGAGCAGCCCCTTCACGGGCATGGAGGTTTACGGCAGGGTCATCAAAACCGTATGCAGAGGAAAAACCGTTTACGAAGATACAGGGAGGAACAGAAATGGCTAAGCGTACAGACATCAAAAAGATCATGATCATCGGCTCGGGCCCCATCGTCATCGGTCAGGCTGCCGAGTTCGACTATGCGGGCACCCAGGCCTGCCTGGCTCTCAAGGAAGAGGGCTATGCGGTGGTGCTGGTGAACTCCAACCCGCTACCATCATGAC
>JAGHSH010000119.1 GCA_018065965.1 Candidatus Apopatocola equi | reverse complement strand
CATGATAGAGAGTGAGCTCGGAGGGGTAGAGCACCAGGATCTGCCGTCCCTTTGCCGAGAGTGAGCAGACGGGCCGGTCTGTTTCCAGCTCGCCGACCGTCTCGCCGCGGCTGCTGATGCTCAGCAGCCTTCCGCTGTTGCCGGTCAGACCGTCATGGAGCAGGAGCAGGGCGTTGCGTCCGGTGAAGCAGTAATCGGCAAGCACCTCGCCCTCCAGCTCGATGCAGGCGCGCTGTTCGCCCTTTTCCGTGAGCAGATAGAGCGCCTCCTCCGTCAGAACGGAAACGGTGCCGTCCTCCAGAAAATCGAAATCCAGGATCAGCCGCTCGCCCGTGTCCAGACAGGCCAGCTCGGTTTCCGAATGGAGAGAGAAAAAGCGGAGCGTGCTGCCTGCGGGGCCTGCACAGTTTACCAGCAGATATTCCCCGGGGGAGACCCGGGCGTTGATCGGATAGCCCGAAACGCCGCAGTCCAGCGTAAAAACGGGAGAAAAGGAAGCATTGTAGACGGTGACCCGGCCCCGGTAGTCGGGGGCGTCGGTGACAACGGTCACATAGCCCGTGTCGGAGGCGTCGGCAAAGCGGATGCGGTTTTCGGCGGGACAGAGCACGCTCTCACCGCTCGCGGAGATCACGCACATGGCCTTGCCGCCCACATCGTAAAATACGCTCAGAGCGCCGGAGGCGCTGACGGCGGGATCGTCCATGGCAAAGCTCTCAGCCGAGAGAAGAACCGCGTTTTCGTCCATGAGCTGCGCCCCCACGGAGGAGGCTACCGCCAGCTTGTCACCGGCCATGGCAAAGCTCTCTCCGCTGAGAAGAAAGGCCGTGACGGCATTGTCCTCCTCCCGGAGTCCCAGCAGCACCAGCAGCCGAGCGAAGAAGCTGCCGCCCGTGATGCTCAGGGCAAGCACCAGCACCACGGAAAGAGCCATCAGACACATGATGATCACGCGCAGAGGCAGCTGATGTTTTTTCAGAGCGGTATTCATGGCATATCCTTTGTAAAATCGGAGAGATTATAGCACAGACGCATCGGCAATTCATGACAGCACTGTGAATTTCCTGCTGCGCTCAGCGCTCCAGCAGCGGCCGCCCCTCGGCGTCGGCGGTGCCCATCAGCACCCCCGCGCTGCCCTCGTACCAGACCCGATTCATGTAGAGTCCGCCGGGCGGCATGGTCGGGCCGGTGAGCCGCCGGTCGCCCAGCTCCAGCAGATGAGGGATCTCCTCCGGCTGCAGCTTGCCGTAGCTGGCAAAAACCAGCGTTCCCACGATGGCGCGCACCATATTGTAGAGGAAGCCGTCGGCGCAGATGCGGACGGTGATCATCTCCCCCTCCTTTTTTGCCTCGCACCAGTACACGGTGCGGACGGTGGAGCGGGTCTCAGTGCCTACGGAGCGTACCGCGGCAAAATCGTGGGTGCCTACAAAGGCCTCGGCAGCGCGGCTCATGTTATCGATGTCCAGCCGCTGTGGATAGAAGCAGACCCGGTTTTCCAGAAAGGGATCGGGAATGCGGCTGTTGTGGATGCGGTAAACGTATTCCTTTTGGATGCAGGAGGAAATGGCATTGAAGCCCTCGTCCACCTCGCAGCAGGCCTTCACGGCAATGTCGCCGGGGAGCCGGGCATTGACTGCCAGCGGCACCTTTTCCACGGGAATGGCACAGTCCGTGCGGAAATTGGCACAGTAGTGCATGGCGTGGACGCCTGCGTCGGTGCGGCCGCAGCCGGTGAGCTTTACGCGGTGACCGCAGACCAGCGAAAGGGCTTCCTCCATGGTCTCCTGCACGGTGACCTCAGTCTTCTGGGTCTGCCAGCCGTGGTAGGCGCTGCCCAGATAGCTCAGATGCAGAGCCAGATTTCTCATATGCCCAGTACCCGCAGGGTGATGACCGCGCCCAGCAGCGCCGCAAAGAGCAGCAGGCAGAGAGCGTCCCGGGTATGCATGGAAAGCTCCTTCATGCGGGTACGGCCCTCGCCGCCGTGGTAGCAGCGGCATTCCATGGCCGTGGCCAGTTCATCGGCCCGGCGGAAGGCGGAAACGAAGAGCGGCACCAGCACGGGCAGCAGAGCCCGGGCCCGGCGGAAAATGCTGCCGGTCTCAAAGTCTGCGCCGCGGGCCTTCTGGGCGGACATGATCTTATCGGTCTCCTCCATGAGCGTGGGGATGAAGCGCAGAGCGATGCTCATCATCATGCTCAGCTCGTGAACGGGCAGCCCCACCTTCTTCAGAGGGTTGAGAAGCCGCTCCAGACCGTCGGTGATGGAGAGGGGAGAAGTGGTCAGCGTCAGCAGGAAGGAGCCGCAGATGAGCATAATGATGCGGCTGACCATCTGCAGGGACTTGTATACGCCCTGCCGGGTTATGGTCAGGAACCAGATCTTCACCAGCGTGTCGCCGGTGGTGTAGAAGAGGTTGAGCAGACCGGTGAGAATGATAATGAAAAGCAGGGGCTTCATGCCCTTCATCAGCTGCCGGAGCGTGGTCTTGGAGAGGAGAACGGCCATGACCAGCGTGGCAATGGAAAGGAGAACGCCGCAAACGGTGTTGGCGGTGAAGATCTCCACAATGTAGAGCACCACGCAGAAGAGCTTGGTGCGGGGGTCGAGCCGGTGAACGATGGTATCGCCGGGGAAATACTGACCCAGCGTAACGTCCTTGAGCATCAGTTCTTCCCTCCCTTCAGCGCCATCACGGCGTCCACCAGCTCCTGGGCGGTGGAGATGCCGTCGGGCATGGCGAAGCCCTTATCGCGCAGCAGCAGACGCACCGTGGTGGCGTCGGGAATTTGCAGACCCATCTCCCGCAGCTCCCGGGCGCGGGCAAAGACCTCATCGGGGGTGCCGTCGAGGGCGATGTTGCCCTTGCAGACCACCACGATGCGCTCGGCAATGGCCGCAGCGGCGTTCATATTGTGGGAAATGAGGATGACGGTGGAGCCGGTCTCCTCCTTGTAGCGCTTTACATTGGCGAGTATATCGTCGCATCCGGCGGGATCAAGGCCTGCGGTGGGCTCGTCAAGGATCAGAATGCCGGGCTTCATGGCCAGCACGCCGGCAATGGCCACCCGCCGCTTCTGCCCGCCGGAGAGATCCAGCGGAGATTTGTCAAAGAGCTCCTCGCTGACGCCCGCAAAGTTCGCGCCCAGCCGGACGTGCTCCTCCAGCTCGCTGCCCTTGAGACCCATGTTGGAGGGGCCGAAGGCGATGTCCTTGTAAACGGTTTCCTCAAAGAGCTGATATTCAGGATACTGCATGACCAGACCCACCTGAAAGCGGGTCTCGTGGAGAGCCTGCTTGGAGCGGTGGATATCCTGCCCGTCCAGCAGCACGCTGCCGGAGGTGGGCTTGAGCAGACCGTTGAGATGCTGCACCAGCGTGGACTTGCCGGAGCCGGTGTGACCCAGCAGCACCAGAAGCTGGTTGGAGGGAATGGTGAGATTGATGCAGTCCAGTGCGACCTTCTCAAAGGGCGTGCCCTGAGAATATACGTGCCGGAGCTGCTCCAGTCGAATTTCGGCCATTTTCTCTCCCTCCCTTCAGGCCAGCGCCCGGGCGATCGCCTCGGCGCAGCTTTCGGTATCCAGTGCGTCCAGCGGGACGTCCAGTCCCTGCTGACGGAGTCGGTAGAGGACGTCCACCGTTTCGGGCACATCCAGATCCAGTGCGCGAAGCTCCTCCACCCGGGAGAATACCTCACCGGGCTTTCCGTCCATGCGGATCTCGCCGTCAGACATGACGATGAGTCTGTCACAGCGGATGCACTCGCTCATGTGGTGGGTGATGAGCACCACGCTCACACCGTCGGAGCGGAGATCCTCAATGCAGCGCACCACCTCCCGCCGACCCTGCGGATCCAGCATGGCGGTGGGCTCGTCCAGCACCAGCACCTCCGGGTGCATGGCCAGCACACCGGCAATGGCGATGCGCTGCTTCTGACCGCCGGAGAGCAGATGGGGTGCGTGGGTGCGGTATTCATACATCTCCACACGCCGGAGCGCTTCGTCCACCCTGCGGCGGATCTCCGCGCTCTCCACGCCCAGATTTTCCGGGGCAAAGGCCACATCGTCCTCCACTACGCTGGCAACGATCTGGTTGTCGGGATTCTGAAAGACCATGCCGACCGTGCGGCGGATGTCCAGCAGCCTGTCCTCATCGGCGGTATCCATGCCCTTGACCCAAACCTTGCCCTCCCGGGGGAGCAGAATGGCGTTCAGATGCTTGGCCAGCGTGGACTTGCCGGAGCCGTTGTGGCCGAGAATGGCGGTGAAGCTGCCCTTCTCCAGCTCCAGCGAGATGTGCTTGAGGGTGTCCTCCTGATTATCGCTGTAGCGGAAAGAGAGATCTTCGATCTTGATAATCGGTTCCATATGATAATTC
>JAGHSH010000204.1 GCA_018065965.1 Candidatus Apopatocola equi | reverse complement strand
CTACTACTCCACCCTCACTCAGGCCTATTACGACGCTCTGACCTACAACCTGATGGGCGCCATGGAAAAGGATATTTTCAAGAAATAATTTTGAAAACCTGCCCCCGGAGCTGCGACAGCTCCGGGGGCAGGTTTTTACCGTCTTTATTCGCCGCTCTCCAGCAGCCGGGGGTCGGAGAGGTAGCGCTTCATATAAAGGAACGCGGAATTGTAGTAGTTGCCGTTCTCCAGACGCTCGTCCATGACCACGCCCACCGGGATGCAGCGCACCAGATCGATGCCGCCGTCCCGGAGCCTCTTGGGCACCTCGCGCATATTGCCCAGCGTCATGGCAACGGAAATCGTACCGAAGTCATAGATATGGTGGTAGATATGGTTGCAGCGGATGCTGGCCAGATTGGAGATGAGCAGGCTGGAGTGGAAGGGGCTGGCGTCCGTGATCTTTTTGGGCAGCAGGCCCCGGGAAGAGGCAAAGCGGAGCAGCGCCATGAGGAAGTCCATCAGCGGGCCGGTGCGGAGCAGGAAGTTCACGATTTTGTCGAGTCCGTTGGTCTCGCCCTGCACGCCCTCATCGTTGCCGGCCTGACGGTTGGTCTCCAGCATTTCGTTGATCTTGTTCTGCACGTCAAAGATCGTGTCGCCGGGGTCGAGGATGAGCTTGATCATGGTCTCGCCGCCGCCCGGACGGAGAACGACCATGCCCGCACTGATCTCCTTATGTTCGTAAATCTTGTGATTGCCGCCGATAAAGCGATTCAGGGCAGGGTACTTTTCCACCATGCGAAGATAGGCCGTCAGGAAGATGGCCAGATGGCTGACGCTCCGGTTTTCTTTCCGCTTTTCATTCATATAAGCGCGCAGGGGCGCTTCGGGAATGTCCAGCGTGACCATGTTCATGGAATCATACCGTTTGGGGATCACATAGGGTAAAAGGTTGTAGAGCGGATTCTCCGCCTTGACTCTGACGCCGTCCGGCCTCATGCTGAAGTACCTCCTGAGGAACGCATAAAGAAATTGATATGTTGAGTATACGGCAGAAATCCTGCATTGTCAAGACTTATCGAAGGGTGGCGGCTCGTCTGCAGGCAGGAAAAGCTGCAAGAAGTCCCAGCAGCACGCCGCCGGGGAGCGTGGCGCAGGCTGCCAGCCAGGGAATGCCGGGCTGAAGGCTCAGACCCCAGAGGCTTTTGGAAACGGCAGGCAGCAGCGTGGAGATTCCCACGCTCATCCCAAAGCCCAGCAGAGCGCAGCAGAGGCCCAGCAGCAGTCCCTCCGTCCGCAGCAGACCGGCGCGGTCGGAGGGCGAGATGCCCAGCAGATAGAGGCTGCGGAGCGTGCCCCGCTGCCGCTCGCAGGCGGCGTTGAGCACGGCGGCGAGCAGTCCCCAGGCCGAGAGCAGCGCCGAAGCGGCAAAGACCGAGAGCAGCGTCAGCAGCAGGGCGCTGTGTTTTCCGGAAACGGCAGCCAGAGCGGCGGCCTCATCGCGGGAGCGCACCAGATCCTCCCAGCGTCCCTCGCTGATGCAGCGGGCATTGTAGCTGCGGATATAGCTCAACAGGGCATTTCTCTGCTCCAGCGAGCCCGTGTAGATCCGGAGCGTCTTCACACCGCCGCCGGAGGCACCCAGCAGCCCGAGGTTCTCCGCATAGGTAGAGGAAGCAAGTCCCGTAAGGATAAAGCTGTTGTAGAGTCCGGCGCAGTCCCCGTCTGGCATCACGTCCAGCTTTGCCTTCAGCTCACCGCTGAGCACATTGGTGGAGACCATGTAGGCCGCGTCCGCCTCGCTGATGCCTGTGATGCGGCAATAGATGGCCATCTGCACGGGCACGTCCAGTCCCTGACTGACCATTTCCCGCAGAGCGGCGGCCTTGCGGGCGTTGTCATAGCCCCGCTGCTCCTCGCTCATGAAGGGCAGACCGGTGAAGATATCCGTGCCGGGGTTCTCCCGCTGCTCCCGCACCGCTGCGGAATCCTCCACGGACCTGGCAATGGTGGTGCGCAGGGCGGCGGGGTAGCCCAGCACCCCATGAAAAGCGTGTACGGTACTCTCCGCTCTGGGACGGACGATGCCCACCACCCGGAGCGTTCTCGCTTCGTTCACCGCAGCGCGCAGCAGCGATTCGTCCTGAATGCGGGCCCAGCAGCCGTCCGCCCCCTTCTGATAATAATCCGTGGGCAGCAGCAGGCGGAAGGTTACGGCACAGAGATCCTCAAAATTCCGCTTGCCGCTCTCGCCGCCGGAAAGCCCCAGCGCAGACATGCTTACATCGCTGAGCTCGTTGTTCTCATCCACAAACAGCACCAGCTCGTCCCAGGCGCTGCACCAGCGGCCCGCCACGATCTCATACTGCTCCTTCAGGATGCTGCCGTCGCCGGGCAGCTCCGCCCAAAGGGTTCCGTCTCCGTTATTTTCCAGCTTCCGCAGCTCCAGAGAGGTGTCGGAGGCATAGAGGTTCAGCTCGCTGCCGTCGCTCTCCTGCAGGACAGTGTAGAGCCGGTTTTCCTTTTCCAGTACGTCCCGGAGCTTCTCCGGCCGGGTGAAGCCGCCGATCGCCTCTCCGGCCTCCAGCAGACCGCTTCTCCGCCCGGAGGAATAAACGCCGTCCCGGGGATGCTCTCCGGCAGCCGCTGTTTCCTCCAGCAGCTCCTCCAGCAGCTCGGGGGTGATCTTCTCCCGCTCCACCGTGCAGGGAGCCAGCGTCAGCGCCTGCCGCTGCTCCTGTTCCTCAGCCTTGCGCAGGGAGCTCTCCAGACTCAGATTCAGCCCAAGACAACTAAGCGCCAGCGAGACCGCCAGTACGGCGGCAAAAAGCGGAGCGCTGCGCTTTTTGGCCGCGTGGAGGGCAAGGCGGAGGCTGTCGCGGAGACCCAGCAGGCTGCGATGCCATTCCCGGCTCTCCGCCTCGCTCTCGCCGTCCTGCCGCGGGGCGCTGTCGGAGAGCAGCCGTCCGTTCATCAGCCGGAGCGTGCGCACCTCGCCCTCCTGCCGGGGCGGCTCGGCGGTCACGAAGAGCACCACCAGTCTGTCTCTGGCCACGGTCTCAAAAAGCCCCATGAGCTCGGCGGCGTTCTCGGCGCTGAGTCCCCGGAAGGGCTCCTCGCAAAGCAGGGCGTCGGGATCGTTGGCCAGCGCACGGGCTACGCTCAGCCGGCGGCGCTCATATTCCGTCAGGCTGCCGGGCAGGGCGTTGAGCCGGTCTCCCAGTCCCACGCGTCTGAGCAGCTGCAGAGTGCGCTTGTGCCGCACGCTCCGGCTCGTGCCCGCAAGGCTCATAGGGATCTCTACGTTCAGCGCCGCCGTTTCGTTCTCAAAAAGCTCGTCTTTTCCCATGACCAGCCCCACCGCCGCACTGCGCCAGGCAGCCCAGTCGGCAGCCTTGAAGCTCTTCGTGCTTCTGCCGGCATAGAGCAGCTCGCCGCGGCTGCAGCTCTCCATGCCCGCCAGCAGCCGCAGCAGCGTGCTCTTGCCGCTGCCGCTCTCGCCCTGCACGACCACCAGCTCCCGATCCCGCAGACCGAAGCTCAGATCGTGCAGCGCACGGACGGCTCCCTGCCCCTGCGGGTATTCCTTACTGACTTTTTTCAGCTCTATCATGGTTTTGCCCCTTTGCCTGTGATTTTGTCTTTATATATTGTACGGCAATACGGCCCGTGGGTCAAGAAAAGGAAAAATGAAGAAAAATTGCGGAAAATGTCTGGTTTTCCATTTATTATAGTTATTCAGAAATCGTTTGTAATATTTTAAATCGGTTGTTTTCGTGCTTCTGCGAGCCTATACTGTGGATACAATCGAAACGGGGCGCTGGGTCTTTCCCGGCTGAGATGCGGCCAATTGAAGCCGCAGTACCCGAGGAACCTGATACGGGTAATGCCGGCGTAGGGAAGTGCTTTCTCCTTTCGGAGAGTTGATTTGCGTTTGCTCTATGACGGCAGACGTATTTTTATTTTCGAAAGGAGAATTCCCTCATGCAAAGCTCCCGGCGCATCCGTACTCTCTGCGAGGCCGCCCTTTTTATGGCCGCCTCTCTGGCTCTCAGCTATCTCAAGATTCCCATCGGCGTTGTTTTCGGCGGTTTCGGCGGCAGCGTGGATCTGGTAATGATCCCGCTGATCGTGTTTGCAGCCCGTGCGGGCGCATCCTGGGGCGTGACGGCCGGTCTGCTCTTCGGCACGCTGAAGTTCTTTCTGGGCGGCGGCGCGGCCGTGAACTGGGAGAGTATGCTGCTGGACTATTCTCTGGCCTACGCTGCCGTGGGTCTGGGCGGTCTGCTCCGGAAAACGAAGCACCCCCTCACGCTGGGCGCACTGCTTGGCTGTCTCTGCCGCTTCGGCATCCACTATCTCAGCGGCGTGACCATTTACGCCCAGTATATGCCCGAGGTCTTTATGGAAAAGACCATGACCTCCCCCGCCGTCTACTCCCTGCTCTATAACGGCTCCTATATGCTGCCCAACACGGTTCTGGCGCTGCTGCTCTGTGCTTTTCTGGAGAAGCCCCTCCGCAAATGGATACAGCCTGAGGCCTGAATATGACAAAACGGGATCCTTGCCGAATCTGCAGGGATCCCGTTTTGTATACCCCGCGGTGTCCTTATGGCAGCATCATCGCAGCACGGTGCCGCGACTGCCTTTCAGCCCCGTCCCCTGTCATTGCGAGGAGCGAAGCGACGTGGCAATCCGTCTTTTCTGCCCGGAAAGAGAATGCAGGGGCCGTTCTCCGTTCCCCCGCCGCGTGGGAAAAAATGATCACAAAAAAGCTTCCCTGCACATTTTTTATTTTGCAGCGAAGCTTTTTTCTCTTTTCTGCCGTCCTTTGGGGAAAACTTTTACTTGCATATTGACGGCGTATCTTATATAC
>JAGHSH010000089.1 GCA_018065965.1 Candidatus Apopatocola equi | reverse complement strand
ATTTTTCCAACCGGTTATTGGAGTGTCGGCAGCTGAGCGTGGATTACGGCAGCGGGCCGGTCTTTGCACCCGTGAGCTTCACGGTGGAGCGGGGTGACCGGATCGCGATCTCCGGCCGGAACGGCAGCGGTAAATCCAGCCTCCTGAAGCTCATCATGGGGCAGGATATCCCTCACTCCGGCGTGCTGGAGCTGGGCAGCCGTCTGAAGATCAGCTATGTGCCCCAGGACAGCTCCGATCTTGCCGGCAGCCTGAACGAGTATGCCCTCCGCTGCGGGATCGATGAGACTCTGTTCAAGACCATCCTGCGAAAGCTGGACTTCTCCCGCGCCATGTTCGACAAGGATATGAAGGATTACAGCGGCGGTCAGAAGAAAAAGGTGCTCCTGGCCCGCTCTCTCTGCGAGGAGACACACCTCCACGTCTGGGATGAGCCCATGAACTTTGTGGATGTCATCTCCCGGATGCAGCTGGAGGAGCTGCTGATCAAATACGCGCCCACGGTCATCTTCGTGGAGCACGACCGTGCTTTCTGTGAACGTGTAGCCACGAAAACCGTTGTGCTTTGACTGAAACCATGAGTTCCCTGCAGAACGATCGTTTTGCGGGGAACTTTTTTCTGATTCCCTCTTGACAAACTGTGATTACTGTGTATACTGTGCATATACAGTAAATGCGATCAGCACGGAGGTGAGAACTTGAACATCTGGATCGATAACCGCAGCTCGCTGCCCATTTACGATCAGGTATTCACCCAGATCAAGAATCACATACTCAGCGGAGAGCTGCAGGCCGACGAGCCGCTGCCCTCTGTCCGGGCGCTGGCAAAGGATCTGCGCATCAGCGTGGTCACTACCCGACGGGCTTACGAGGAGCTGGAAAAGGAAGGGCTGATTTACACGGTGGCGGCCAAGGGCTCCTTTGTAGCTGAGCGGGGCTCGGGTATGCAGCGGGAGGACAATCTGCGGAAGATAGAGGAGCATATGAGCGAGATCCTCCGTCTGGCTGCGCTCTGCGGCCTGAAGCGGGAGGAACTGCTGGAAATGCTGCGTTTTGAAATGGAGGAAGAACAATGAACGCTTTGGAAATTCGCGGTCTGCGCAAGGAGCGGGGGAGCTTCACCCTGACGGGTCTGGATCTGACACTGCCCGGCGGCTGCATTATGGGTCTCATCGGCGAGAACGGCGCCGGCAAGAGCACCACCATCCGTCTGCTGCTGGAGATGATCCGCAAGGACGGCGGCGAGGTGGCCTTTTTCGGCCGGGAACAGGAGGAGTATCTTGCCTCCGGCCGTCATGAGCTGGGCGTGGTGCTGGACGAGGTTGGCATCAGCGGCTGCCTGAAGGCGGCGCAGGTGGAGCGGGTCATGGCGGCGGCCTTCCCCAACTGGGACAGCGCTGAGTTCAACCGTCTGGTCAGAAAGCTGGACATTCCCACCGACAAGGGCTTTTCCAAACTCTCCCGGGGCAATCAGATGAAGCTCGGCCTGGCGGTGGCGCTCTCTCACCATGCAAAGCTCCTGATTCTGGATGAAGCCACCAACGGCCTTGATCCCGTGGTACGGGAGGAGGTCGTGGAGCTGATCCGCGATTTCGTGAGCGATGAGGAGCACGCCGTGCTGATCTCCTCTCACATCGTCAGCGATCTGGAGAAGATCTGCGATTACATCGCCTTTCTCCATAAGGGCAAGCTCCTGCTCTGCGAGGAAAAGGACAGACTCAGTGAGGATTATGCCCTGATCCATGTGAGCGCCGGAGAACTGGCGGAGATCGAGCCCGCAGCGGTGCTGGGCAGCCGCATCACGCCCTACGGAGCGGAGGCCATCGTCCGCAGCACCGCCGTCCCGGAGGGAGCGGAGAAGCGAAAAGTGGACATTGAACAGCTCTTTATCACTATGGTCAAGGAGGATCGATGAAATGCTTGCCTGTCTGAAAAAGGATTGCTACCTCATCTGGGGCTATTGCCGCTATCTGCTGCTGGTATCGGTGGTTTTCGCATTCATTCCCTATCTCACCGGCGATACGGGCGAGACCTTCTATGCCGCCTATCCCCGTCTGTTCATGGGAATGATCCCCCTGACGCTCTATACCTATGATGAGCGGGAGCACTGGTGCAGCTACTGCGCCGCGCTGCCGGTTTCCCGCAGAACCTATGTGCTGGCCAAGTATCTGCTGGGACTGCTGATCTCCGCGGCGCTTCTGCTTCTGACGTTCGTTCTGGATATGCTCTTCGGCTCTATGGGGCGGCTCCCGCTGGGACTCTCTGCGGGACTGGGGCTGACCATGAGTCTGGCCGTGCCCGCCGCCACCATGCCCTTCCTGTTCTGGCTGGGGGCTGAAAAGGGACGCATCGTCTATCTCATCGGCGTGGCTGTGGGCGCGGCGCTGTCTGTGGGCGTGCTCACGGATCTCCCGCAGCCGGAGGCGGCAAGCGATGCCGTTCTGCTGCTTGCTGCGCTGGGGTTTTATGCCCTCTCCGCGCTGCTGAGCGTGGCGCTGTATAAAAACCGCGAGCTGTAAAATGCCCTGCTCCCTCTTCGGAGGGAGCTTTTTTGCGGAAAAATTCGAAAAAATACTTGCAAATGACGCTGCGTTATGTGTTACTGTAAGGAAGCGGAGGGCGATACCATGCCCTCTGCCTCGGAAGAAGCGCTGTTCCGGCTGGGGAAAACAGGCTTCTGTCCCAAGACCTGCGGAAAGGAAGAACCGCCATGCTGAAGATTGAGCATCTGACCAAGCATTACCCCGGCTCGGACAAGGGAGTGACCGACCTGTGCCTCCATGTGGAGAGCGGCAGTATCTGCGCCTTTATCGGCCCCAACGGCGCGGGCAAGACCACCACCCTCAAGTGCATCGTGGGCCTCCACGATTTTGAGGAGGGCGCTGTCACCGTCTGCGGCCACGATGTGAAGCGGGAGCCTCTGGCCTGCAAGCGGAGCCTTGCCTACCTGCCCGACGATCCGGAGCTTTTTGATTATCTCACGGGCTCGCAGTATCTGAGCTTTGTCGCCGATGTGTTCGGCGTGAGCGACGCTGAGCGAAAGACACGCATCGGGGAGCTGGCCGGGCGCTTTGAGCTGACGGAGGAGCTGCCCCAGCTGATTTCCGGCTACAGCCACGGCATGAAGCAGAAGCTGGCGCTGATCTCCGCCTTTCTCCACGATCCGCAGCTTCTGATCCTCGATGAGCCCTTTGTGGGGCTGGATCCCAGCGCGGCCATCACCGTCCGGGAGCTGATGAACGACCTGCGGAAAAGAGGCGGCGCGGTGCTTTTCTCCACCCATGTGCTGGAGGTGGCGGAAAAGCTCTGCAGCCATGTGGCCATTCTCAAGGACGGCAGACTCGTCCGCAGCGGCCCCATGGAGAGCGTCCTGCGGCCGGGCGTGACGCTGGAGGACATTTTCCTGGAGGTGGCCGAGCGTGGGTAAGGAAATCCTGCTTCTCACCGGATTGGGCATGAGGAGCTTTCTGAACCTGAACAGCGTCCTGCACACCCGGGATCCCAAACGGAAGCGCCGCGCTGTGCTTCTGGCGCTGACGGGCGTGATCCTGACGCTTTTCGTTTTCGCTTATGTGGGCACTTATGTCTATGCTCTCTGCAGCTTCGGCTTGGAAAAGCTGGCGCTGCCGTGGCTCTTTCTGCTTACCTCTCTGCTGCTGTTCGCCGTGGGGCTCTTTCGTACAGCGGGCGTCCTTTTTGACCCGAAGGGCTTCGACATTCTCTGCTCTCTCCCGCTGCGGGAGGGGACGGTGGCGCTCAGCCGTCTGCTCTGCTGCTATCTGGAGGATCTGCTCCTTTCTCTGGCTGTGCTGCTGCCGGGCATCGCGGTCTACGGCTGGCTTCTGCATCCCGGCGCCGGTCTCTATCTCCGCTTCCTCCTCTGCGCCCTGCTGACGCCGCTGCTGCCCCTGAGCGCCTCGGCGCTGTTCTCCACGCTCATCAAGCGTCTGGCGGGCAGGCTGCGCCACCGCTCTCTAGTGGAGACGGTACTGACCCTTTTGCTGGTGCTGGGCATCCTTGCTGCCGAAACGGTTCTGGGCAGCAAGGGCGAGAACATGAGCGCGGAGGCGCTGGTGAACCTGACCGCCACGCTGGATCGGCAGCTCACCGCTCTTTATCCTCCCTGCGGCTGGGCGGCCGCCTTCTGCGAAGGGGGAGCAGTGGTATCATTA
>JAGHSH010000139.1 GCA_018065965.1 Candidatus Apopatocola equi | reverse complement strand
TCGCGCTCAAGGAAAAGAACGGTTTCTCCACCGTTGCCATTACTGAGGACGCCACCCCCAACGGCAAGCTGCTGGGCATCGTTTCCTCCCGCGACTACCGCGTGAGCCGCATGAGCCTTGACACCCCCGTATCTGCCTTCATGACCCCCCGGGACAAGCTCATCACCGCCCCTCTGGGCACCACCCTGAAGGACGCCAACGACATCATCTGGGATCACAAGCTCAACTCCCTGCCCATCGTGGACGAGAACGATCATCTCTGCTACTTTGTGTTCCGCAAGGACTACGCCGAGCACAAGGACTTCCCCCTCGGCCTCATGGACGAGCAGAAGCGCTATATGGTCGGTGCGGGCATCAACTCCCGCGATTACGCCGAGCGTGTCCCCGCTCTGGTGGAGGCCGGTGCGGATGTGGTCTGCATCGACTCCTCTGAGGGTCACTCCGTGTGGCAGAAGCGCACCATCGAGTGGATCCGCGACCACTACGGTGACAGCGTGAAGGTCGGCGCAGGCAACGTCGTTGACCGTGACGGTTTCCTGTTCCTGGCCAAGGCCGGCGCAGACTTTGTCAAGGTCGGTATCGGCAGCGGCTCCATCTGCATCACCCGTGAGACCAAGGGCATCGGCCGCGGTCAGGCTACCGCTCTCATTGAGGTCGCGGCAGCCCGGGATGAATACTTTGAAAAGACCGGCGTTTATGTTCCCATCTGCTCCGACGGCGGTATCGTCCACGATTACCACATGACGCTGGCACTGGCCATGGGCGCCGACTTCCTGATGATGGGCCGCTATTTCGCCCGCTTCGACGAAAGCCCCACCCCCAAGCTGCTGGTCAACGGCGTGTACGTGAAGGAATACTGGGGCGAGGGCTCCAACCGTGCCCGCAACTGGCAGCGCTATGACACCGGCGGAAAGAACACGCTGGCCTTTGAGGAGGGCGTTGATTCCTACGTCACCTACGCCGGCTCCCTCCATGACAACGTGGAGCGCTCCCTCTACAAGGTCAAGTCCACCATGACCAATGTGGGTGTGATCAACATCCCCGATCTGCAGAAGGAAGCCCGGCTGACGCTGGTTTCCGCCGTTTCCATCGTGGAAGGCGGTTACCACGACGTTACCCTGCACACCACCTCCACGCAGCAGTAAGCTGCCCCTTATACCGAAAGAGGACTGCCGAGGCAGTCCTCTTTTTATATCTGCATATGCTTTTTGTTTTATTTCCACAAGTTTTTATACACATGAACAAAATAATATGTCGAACAATCTGTTTCTGTGTCAAAAAAGGCAATTGTTTTTCTGAAAACATGTTGCTATAATTAGAATTGGGCTTTTGTAATCGGTTGCCCTGTTTTGTAGTGGAGGCATTATGGAAAAGAAAGAGTTTTATCAGGAAAAGCGTTTCCGGGACTTCCGGGAAATGATCGATCATTCCGCCGTTTCTTTCGGCAAAAAGCCCGCCTTTGAACTGAAGCAGGCGGACGGCAGCTTCCTTTTCATCAGCTACGAAGAGCTTCGCACGCGGTTCTATACCCTGTGCAATGTGTTTCTGAATGCCGGTCTCGCCGGAAAGCCCATTGCCGTTTCCGGCAGCAACTGCTTCAGCTGGGTGCTGAGTTATCTCTGCGCCTCGACCGTCGGCATCGCCGTTCCCATTGACAAGGAGCTGCACACCGATGACTGCATGGATTTCCTCAAGCTGGCCGACTGCGCCGCTGTCTGTGCAGACAGCAAGCATCTGGAGGCATTCCGGGCAAGCGAAGGCTTTTCCCTGCTCTGCTATGATTTTGACGAGATCCTTACCCTCAGCGCCGAGGGTGACAGCGCCCCCCAGGGCGTCTGGCAGCGTGTGATCGCGCCGGATGAGATGCAGGTGCTGCTCTTCACCTCCGGCACCACCGGCTCCAGCAAGGGCGTCTGCCTGTCCCAGTACAACATCCTTTCCGATATTTATTCCACCGTACAGGCCGTGAAGATCACCGAGAATGATAAGACCCTCTCCATTCTTCCCCTGCACCATACCTACGAGTGTACGCTGAACTGCCTGCTGCTCCTCTCCAAGGGTGCCTGCATCTGCTACTGCTCCTCTCTTACCCGCATCCAGAAGGACATTTCCCTCTACTCCCCCACCATTCTGGTGGTGGTTCCGGCGCTGCTTTCTCTGCTCTCCCGCCGGCTGCGCAAGGCCGTGGCCGCTGAGCTGCCTGAGAAGCACAAGGCTCTCTTCGAGGAAAACAGCTTCGGCGACGGCATGAAAAAGCTGCCTCTCCTGCTCCGCGGTCTGGTGCGTGCCAAGGTACGCAAGACCCTGGGCGGCAAGATCCACACCGTGTTTGTGGGCGCCGCCGCCCTTGACACCGAGCTGGTGAAGGACTTTGAGGCGCTGGGCATCCGCACCCTGCAGGGCTACGGTCTTACCGAATGCGCTCCGCTGCTGGCCGGCAACAATGACTTCTACCTGAACCCCGAATCCACCGGTGTTGCCATGCCCGACATTGAGGTGAAGATCGACGCGCCCAACGAAGAAGGCGTGGGCGAGATCATCGCCAGAGGCGACAACATCATGCTGGGCTATTATAACGATCCCGCCGCCACGGCAGCCGTCCTTAAGGACGGCTGGTTCCACACCGGCGATCTGGGCCGCATGGATGAGGACGGCGCGCTCTATATCACCGGTCGGCTGAAGAACGTGATCGTTACCTCCAACGGCAAGAACATTTACCCCGAGGAGCTTGAAAACCGGCTGAGCGCCTATGAGGAGATCTCCGAGGTGCTCGTGCTCCCCGACAGCAGCACCGGTGAGGAATCCATTAAGGCCAAGATCTTCCCCAATCTGGAATACATCACCGAGCGGATCGGTCATCTGCCCTCCAAGGAGGATATTGCCGCCGAGGTGCAGAAGGCCATCGGCGAGGTCAATAAGCGCATCCCCCAGTACAAGCACATCAAGGTCGTGGAGATCCTCTCCGCCGCGTTGGAAAAAACCACCACCCAGAAAATCAAGCGCTTCGGAAAAAACACGAAGTGAGAGAAAAAGCCCGCAGCACGCCCCGTTTCGGAGAGCGCTGCGGGCTTTTCCGTTCTGCACAATGACGCGCCGTTTTTCGCCGCTTTATTTTGTATTATTATCCACTTTTCTTGACAAAATGAGTGTGTTACAATTAAAATGCGAGAGAATGGCGAACCGAGTTGTTTTCCCATTTTTTTAAAAAACGGGCGCATATCACCCTTTATATAAACGGATTCTCACCATCATGTATTTCGAGAAAGGGATGAAATCACCTTGGACATTTTTTCCGTTATTTCCATGGTCGGCGG
>JAGHSH010000154.1 GCA_018065965.1 Candidatus Apopatocola equi | reverse complement strand
CTTTATCCGCACGCCCTTTGTGATCGAGGGTCTGCTGCTGGGTATTCTGGGCGGCGGCATTGCCTTCCTGCTGGAGTGGGGCATCTACAAGCTGATCTTCACCCGTGCCACCTCCGGCATGGCCGGTATGCTCTTTAACCTGATCCCCTTCAGTGCCATCATGAACCCCCTGCCGATGATCTATCTGGGCGCGGGCGTACTGGTGGGTGCAGTGGGCGGCTCCGTGGCCATCCGTAACTACCTGAAGGTCTGACGGCCGGAGAAAAGAAATGAAAAAACGCAAGCTCTTTATTCGCATCACCTGCATCTTTCTGGCGCTTCTGATGGTTTTTTCCCTTCTCTCCTCTGTTCTCAGCGTCAGAGCTGTGAACAAGGCTGAGATCGAAGCGCTGCAGGAGAAAAAGAATGTGCTGGAAACAAAGATCGCTGAGCTTCAGACCACCGTGGACGAGATGGAGAGCAGCCACAGCCGCTATCTGGATCGCAAGGCGGTTATTGACCAGAAGATCGAATGCAATCGGGAGGAGATTGCTCTCATCGAGCAGCAGGTGGCGCTCTATGACCAGCAGATCGCCGAGACCAGGGCACGGCTGGCAGAGGCCTCCCGCACCGAAAACGAGCAGTATGCCATCCTCCGCACCAGAATGCGCTCCATGGAGGAGAGCGGAACGCTCAGCTATCTGAATATTCTGCTCAATGCCAGCAGTCTGTCGGATCTTCTCGGCAAGGTCACCGACATCTCCGAGATCATGCACTACGACCAGACTCTTCAGGAAGAGTATGTGAATGCCCGGGAGGACGTCCAGCAGCTGAACGCACAGCTGGAGGAAGCTCAGTCCCTGCAGCGCTCCATTCAGGAGGAGCTGACTCTCAAGCAGGAGCAGATGGAGGCACAGACCGTTGCTGCCTACCAGATGATCGCCGAGCTGGAGAACAACATCTCCGAATATGCGGATGAGATCGCGGCCAACGAGGAAGAAGAGGCCGCACTGCAGAAGGATATCGACAAGCTCATGGCTCAGCTGGCCGCTGAAGAGGCTGCCAGAAAGGCCGCGGAAGAGGCCGCCAGAAGAGACAACCTGCCTGTTCCCTCCGGCGGCAGCGTGGGCGGCACGGGCAGCTACCGGTGGCCTGTGGACTGCTACATAGTCACCTCCGAATACGGCTACCGCGTCCATCCCCTGCAGCAGACCACCAAGTTCCATGCGGGCGTTGATATCGGCGCCCAGAGCGGTCAGAGCATCTATGCCGCCGACAGCGGCACCGTGGCTACCGCTACGTCCAACAGCTCCTACGGCAATTATGTGCTGATCAATCACGGCGGCGGCAGCGCCACCCTGTACGCCCATATGTCTTCCATGGCCGTCTCTGCGGGACAGAGCGTGAACAAGGGTCAGGTCATCGGCTATGTGGGCTCCACGGGCTGGAGCACAGGCCCCCACCTGCATTTTGAGATCCGCCAGAACGGCTCCACCGTGAACCCCTTGCAGTTCTTCGGCGGCTATACTATCGTGGACTAAGCTCCCGTCGGCATTGGAGGAAGGAAAATGAAGCAAGTACCCCGTTTTGTATGGACGCTGCTGCTGTGTCTGACCTGCATTGTGGTAACGGCTGCCTGCTGCCTGCTGATGGGCGACAGGGGAGCGACCTCCGATAAATATCAGGAGGTCATCAGCACGATCCAGAGCAACTCCGTGAATGCCAAAGGGGTGGAGGAGCTGGAAAGTGCCGCTTCCATGGCTATGGTCGGCTCTCTGGGCGATGACTGGAGCTACTATCTGGACGCGGACGATTATCAGGAATATCTTCTTAACGAGGCCAATGAATACATCGGCATCGGCGTGACCACGGAGTTCAATAAGAAATACGGCTATCTGGCCGTCACAAGCGTGATCGCGGGCTCTCCGGCTGCCAATGCGCAGATCGAGATCGGCAACCTGATCTGCTCGGTGAACAATACCGACGTGGGCACCTTTTCTCCCAAGGATCTGGAGGGCTATCTCAAGAGCTTTGGCAGCGATGAATTCACCCTGGGTCTGATGAACTCTCAGGGCGGTACCCGCAGCGTCCGAACCCACTGTCAGATCATCTATATGCCCCCTGTGACCTGGGAAATGAAGGAGAGCAACATCGGCTATGTGAAGATCGCCAACTTCGAGACCGGCTGCAGCGCCTATCTGAAGGAGGCCTTCACCAGCCTGAAGTACTCCGATGCCCGGGCCGTGATGATTGATGTTCGCGGCAATCCCGGCGGCAAGGTGGCGGAGCTTCAGAGCGCTCTGGATTTCCTGCTGCCCAAGGGCGACCTGTTCATCTGTCAGGACAAAAACGGCAAGGAGACCATGTACTCCTCCGACAGCAAATGCACTGATCTTCCC
>JAGHSH010000174.1 GCA_018065965.1 Candidatus Apopatocola equi | reverse complement strand
GTGCCCGTGCTCTGTCCCTCGTCGGGGAACTCCACGGTAAGAGGAGGATAAGACTTACAGTACGAATTGCCTCTGCCGTCATCGGCGGTGACGGTGATGTACACCGTCCGCTCATCGCCCACATTGGGGCGGGGGAAGAATAGCACATACTCATACTGTCCCGCCGCGCCGGTGGATCGTTTGATCTCCGCTCCGTCCAGCGTTACGGTGATCACGCCCCCGCCGTCCCGAGCGATGGGATTTCCGTCTTTGTCAAGTGCTGAGACCGTCAGGGTGTAGTTCTGATTCCGCAGAGGCCCCGTGACTCCATCAAGGCTCGTCCAGATCGTCGGAGGATTTCGACCCACCGTAGGGTTATCCTCATCCGCCCGCTTGCGCTGGTAGCTGATATAGTAGCGTTTGGTGTCGAGCTTTTTCTCCCCCTGATAAAGGAAGATCGTAAATTCGTTCAGCTCGCTGAGCTTCAGCTTTGTACTGTAGTGTCCGCTGCCGTCGGACCTGAGCGTTTCGTTGCGCTCGGAGTTCTTGAAGCGGACACTCACGCTCAGATTCTCGCCGCCGACGGCGACGGCGCTGAAGCTGAAGAGATCGTCCTCCAGCTCATGCTCCAGCACTGTCCGGTCGCTCAGGTCGGTGACGATGGTCGGGCCCTGGGGCTCGTTCTCGCCCTCTCCCTCGCCTTCGCCCTCGCCGCTGTCATTCTGCTGCTCTCCGCCCGCTTCGGCGTACTGCACTTCCTCCGTGGGCTCCGGGATCTCCTCCGGGGGCGGGGTCTGCTCCACAAAGCCCGTGGAGCGTTTGCTGGAAAGGGGTTCCGGCTGCAGCAGAGGCGCTTCGCTCTCAAAGGGATCCTCGGGGATCGCCTCTCCGGCGGGCAGGATCATCAGCAGCCAGCTGAAGAGCAGGGCGGCAAAGAGAAGCGCGCCCAGTGCTCTTTGGGTCTTTTCGCTTATTTTCACGTTGTTCCTCCCGCTCAGGACCAGCGGGCATAGAGCGTGGTATCATGCTTGACCGTATCGGTCCCGAAGTCCCAGCGCTCCGTCAGCGACGCATCGCCGTACCAGCCGAGGAAGATATGCCCGAGGCGCTCGGGACGCACAGGCTCGGCAACGGTGCCGCCCTTCCACACGCGCACATCCGGCAGCTCCGTGGCTCCGTTGGTCTCAAAATGCACCGTCTTGCGCCGCAGCAGGAGCAGCAGTGCCAGCACCAGCAGCAGGAGCAGCGGCAGCAGCCACAGCACCCAGAAGGGGAAGGAGTTCTCCTCCCAGCCGGCATAGAGCGTCATCTCGCTCTGCACGGTATCTTTTTCAAAATCCCAGAGCTCGCTGCAGCCCTCGTCCCGGAACCAGCCCAGAAAGCGGAAGCCTTCCTTTTCTGGCGCTTCCGGCTCTGCCAGCGGCTCGCCCAGCTCGGCATAGCTCTCCTCCGTCCCGGTACCGCCGGAGAGGGCATAGTGTACCGGCACCTTGCCGCCGACGATGACCGTCAGCTCCCTGCACACCAGAGGAAAGCTGCCGCTGCCGTCCATGCGGCAGACCTTGGCATTGGCGCAGCTGACGGTGGAGCTGCCGCTCTTTCCGATCACCCGCAGGCTCACGCTGCCCAGATCGGTTCGGGGCGACCAGAGCGTGCCGCTGCCCAAAGACAGGTAGCTCATGTAGAGCGCCTTTCTGCCGTCGATGCGGGTAACGGCCGCTGACTCCACGCCGGGGGTCAGCACCGCGCTGCCCTCGATCAGCTCGAAAAAGTCCGGGTCGTAGCAGAGCTCGTTCTGCACCCCGTAGATTGTGCTGCCGCTCTCCTCGTCCGTGCGCTGCAGGGTAAAGACCAGCGTCACGGTGTTGCCCGGGAGCACATGAGCCTCATTTTTCCCGTTGACGGTCAGGGACATGGCGTAGGCCGGTTCTGCCGCCGCTGCCGGCAGAGCAAGGCTCAGGGCAAGGATCAGCAGGAGCGCAAGGGCAGTCAGTCGTTTTCCTTTCATTCTCTTGCCTCCTTGATGGCGGTCATGACGACCACCGCGTCCTCCACATCCAGAACGCCGTCGCCGTTCACATCCAGAGAGAGCAGCCGCTGCAGCTCATCCTCCTTCAGCTCCTCGCGCAGCAGATAGGTATTGTAGATAAACTGAGCATCGTTGATATCCATCCGGCCGCTGCCGTTGGCGTCTCCGGCGGCATGGATGCTCTCCCGATTGCCCACGCCGGAGCTCAGCTCCTCCAGCCGCTCTCGCAGCTTCTCCGGCTTCTCGGAGGAGCGGAAGAGGAACACATGGCGGCTGTGGGTCTCGTCAAAGGCAAAGACCTGATCGTCCAGAGAGTAGATTCGTCCGTCTCCGGCGCTGCCGCTGACGGAAATGCAGTAGATGCTCTCTTTGTCCCTGAGCTTCAGATACTCCGTTAGGACAGGCGTTGAAACCCCCGGTCGCGAGACCGCGATGGTGATGGGGCCCTTGACCGCAGAGGCCGGGATCACATAGCTGCCGTTTCCGCGGACGGTAAGCTCCACCACTGAGCCGCCCACCGTTACAACGGGCTCGAATTCCTCGCCCTCGGGAGGTGTGAGCTTAAAGGTGAAGTCCCGGTTCTTCACGGCGGTCTCGGCGCAGGAGATGTAGTCCGCTCCCTCGCCGGTCACGGTCACCTTCACGCTGCCGCCGGTACTTCCTCCTGTGCCGCCTCCGCCACCGCCGCCGGTGCTGCCGCCGCTGCGGGCGACCTTGATGAGCAGGTTGCCCACCACATAGGAGCCCGGAACGGTATAGACCGCTCCGTTCACAAGGGGCGTTACGCCCTTGCCCTTGCAGGAAATGGTAAC
>JAGHSH010000101.1 GCA_018065965.1 Candidatus Apopatocola equi | reverse complement strand
GTAAGCAGCGGCTCCCGGGGAAACACGGGTGTGCCCTCCGGCACTGCGTAGATGTCACCGGTGAAACGGAAATCCCGCAGATACTGCAGAAAGCCCTCGTCAAAGAGGTTTCGGGAACGCAGGTAATCGATGTTTTCATCGGTGAAGTGGAGGTTCTGAATATATTCCACAGCCTGCTCCAGACCGGCCGCAATGGCAAAGCCGCCGCCGTCGGGAACCGTGCGGAAAAACACATCGAAGTAGACGATCTGCTCGCCCATGCCTTTTCTGAAATAGCCGTTGCCCATGGTCAGCTCGTAAAAATCGCAGAGCATGGACATGTTCTCTTCTTTTCTGACATTCATGGCTGAAGCCCTCCGCTTTCTCAATATTTCGTATAGTGTATCTCATGCGGGAGAGATTTGCAAGGGGATTTGACAGGAATATAAAAATGAGATAGACTGTACAGAAATGATTCTGCCCCCGCCGCTTTCCCGATTCCACCCAAGGAGGAAACACCATGAACACACGCTACCTGCCCGTCTCCGCCGATGAAATGGCACAGCGGGGCTGGGACGGCTACGATATACTTCTTGTAACGGGTGACGCCTATGTGGATCACCCGTCCTTCGGCGCGGCGGTGATCGGCCGTCTGCTGGAGGATCGGGGCTACCGGGTGGCAGTGCTGGCACAGCCCGACTGGCACAGCTCCGCCGCCTTCAGCGCCATGGGCCGCCCCCGTCTTGGCTGCTTCATCGGCGCGGGCAACCTCGACAGCATGGTGGCGCACTACACCGCCTCCAGAAAGCGCCGCAGCGAGGACTTCTATTCCCCCGGCAAAAAGGCCGGGCTGCGCCCCGACCGGGCCGTGACCGTGTATGCCAACCGGGCGCGGGAGGCCTTTCCCGGTCTGCCCATCATGATCGGCGGCATGGAGGCCAGCCTCCGCCGCTTTGCCCACTATGACTACTGGGACGACAAGGTGCGCCGCAGCGTGATCTTCGACGCCAGAGCCGACATTCTGGTCTACGGCATGGGTGAGAGCGCTACCGAGGAGATCGCCCGCCGTCTCCGCGACGGTGAGGAGCTTTCGGGCATCCCCGGCACCGCTGTGATCCGCAGCGAGGCGCCCGAGGGCGCTCTGACGCTCCCCTCCTACGAGGAGTGCTGTGCTGACAAACGCAAGTACGCCGAGGCCACCGCCACGGAATACCGGGAGCACGATCCCATCCGGGGCCGGAAGCTGGTGCAGGCCCACGGCAGCCGCTATCTGGTGGTCTATCCCCCCGCCATGCCCCTGAGCACGCCGGAGCTGGACGCGGTGGCGGCGCTCCCCTATACCCGGGAGCCCCATCCCATGTACGCCGAGGCCGGGGGCGTGCCCGCCATCGACGAGGTGCGCTTTTCCGTGATCCATAACCGCGGCTGCTTCGGCGGCTGCGCCTTCTGCTCCCTGGCCTTTCACCAGGGGCGCATGATCACCGTCCGGAGTCATGAGTCCGTGATCTCCGAGGTGGAGCAGATGACCCATCACCCCCTGTGGAAGGGCTACGTTTCCGATATCGGCGGCCCCACGGCCAACTTCCGTCATCCCTCCTGCAAAAAGCAGCTCAAAAGCGGTATGTGCCCCGACCGGCGCTGTCTCGCCCCCACGCCCTGCAAAAATCTGGACGCAGACCACTCCGACTATGTGGCTCTGCTGCGAAAGCTTCGGGCCGTGCCGGGCGTGAAGAAGGTCTTTGTGCGCAGCGGCGTGCGCTTCGACTATGTGCTCTGCGACAAGAACTCGCCCTTCCTCTCGGAGCTGGTTCACTATCATGTTTCCGGCCAGCTGAAGGTCGCTCCGGAGCACTGCGTGGACAACGTGCTCCGCTACATGGGCAAGCCCTCCGTGGAGGTCTATGAGCGCTTTATGGAGAAATACCGCTCCCTCAACAAGCGCTATGAAAAGGAACAGTTCGTAGTGCCCTATCTGATGAGCAGCCATCCCGGCAGCACCATGGACGACGCCGTGGCGCTGGCGCTCTACCTGAAGAAGGGCGGCGTGCGCCCCGAGCAGGTGCAGGATTTCTATCCCACGCCGGGTACGCTCTCCACCTGTATGTATTACACGGGCCTTGACCCCATGACCATGAAGGAAGTCTATGTGCCCCGGAGTCCCACGGAAAAGGCCATGCAGCGCGCTCTACTCCAGTATGCGAATCCCCGCAACGCCCCGCTGGTGCGCCGGGCGCTGCTCGCCGCAGGCCGCTCCGACCTTATCGGCTACGGCAGCGAATGCCTTGTCCGTCCCGGCAGCACAAAGGATGCGGAGCACAGCGCCGACGCCCCCCGGAGGGCCAAAGCCCCCGCAGCGGGCAAGGGCACGGAGGCACGGCGCAGATCCCCGGCGCAAAGCGGCAGAAATGCACAAAAAAAGCCCCGGACAAAGCGCTGAACTTTCAGGCCGGGAGCCTATTGCAAAGGTGCGCTGCGGTAACATGGTAAGCAGGGAAACTGACAGATGAAAGGAGCTTATCACTATGACCCCCAGAGAAAACGTAATGGCAATTCTCGACCGTGAGCAGCCCGATGCCTACATCGACATCATAAGCGCTCTTGTGATCCTCCCCGACCCGCAGATGCTCTCCGGCGGCCGTCCCCCCGAGGGCGGCGGCGAATATCTGGACAACTGGGGCGTGACCTACAGCTGGGTGCCCGGCGCTCCCGGCTCCCATCCCCATGTGACCCCCGAAAATGCCGTGATCAAGGACATTTCCAAGTGGAAGGAATCCGTGAAGTTCCCCTCTCTGGAGAATCTGGACTGGGGTCCCGCCAAAAAGGTCTCCGACGGCGTTGACCGCAGGGAAAAGATGACCTGCATCATGTTCGGCGGCGGTCTTTTTGAGCGCAGCCACCACCTGCAGGGCATTCAGACCGCGCTGGAAAACTATATGTGGGAGCCCGAATACACCGCCGAGCTGCTCCGTGCCATCGCCGACTGGAAGATCGAATACATCCGGCAGATGGGCCGTGAGGTGCATCCCGACATCATCTTCTACCATGATGACTGGGGCAACAAGCAGAACCTGTTCCTGCCGCCCCGGGTGTGGCGCGAGCTCATCAAGCCCCTGCAGAAGGAGATCGCCGACGCCATCCATGAGGCCGGTATGATCTATATGCACCACGCCGACTGCATCTGCGAGCCCATCGTGGAGGACATGGTCGAGATCGGCGTTGACATCTGGCAGGGCGCCATCGCGCAGAACAACATCGTGAAGATCCAGGAGGTCACGGAGGGCAGGCTCGCCATCGCCGGCGGCATCGACGGCCCCGCCATCGACACGCCCTACACCACCGAGGAAGAGATCCGCGCCGAGGTTCACCGCGCCATGGATACCTATCTGCCCCGGGGCCGCTTCTTCCCCGGCATCCCCAACGGCGTGTGCTTCCGCAAGGAGAACGACCGCATCGAGAAGGAAGAGTGCGAGATCTACGGCAGACAGTGGGCTCTTGACCACCCCATTCTCGAAAAGGGCGGACTGCCGACCAACTGCAATATCTGATATAATAACCGACAGATACAACAAAAAACACCGAAAAGCGGCAGCTTTTCGGTGTTTTTGTTTTCTTTTTCCCAGCGGACAGAAAAGGCCAAATGTCCCCGGCGGCAAAAGCCGCCAGGGGAACATTGGATCATTTCATTCCGCGTAAGACCTATTAGTTCTTGGGAAGGGGCCCGAACAGGTTCTCGCGGGAGGCGCCGATGTACTCCATGCAGAAATCGTCTTCGCCGATCAGAGCCTGAGTGGCGTAGATGATGCCCATCATGTCGCGGTTGGTGGGGTCAACAATGGCGGAGTCCATGCCAGCCTGCATGGAGAGGCACATGAAGCCCATGTTCAGCATCTTACGCACGGGCAGGCCGTAGGAGATGTTGGACAGACCGGAGGTGATGTGGATGGTGGGGTGATCCTTCTTGATCTGACGGCAAACCTCAGCGTAGGTCAGGAAAGACTCCTGGTTGGTGGCAAGGCCTTCCACCAGGGGATCAACGAACACGCGGCTGTCCTTGATGCCGAACTTGGCGGTGGCGTCCATCAGCTTGTTGAAGTTTTCCATACGCTTCTCAACATTCTGGGGGATGCCGTCGTCACCGGACAGAAGGGCAACAACGTTCCACTCGGTGTTGGCAATCTCGGGGAACACGACGTCGATCTTGTCGCCCTCGAGGGAGACAGAGTTCAGCAGGCCGGGCGTCTTGCAGAAGGGCAGAGCCTCCAGGCACACGCGGGGATCGGGAGAGTCCACGCAGATCTTAACGTCGGACACTTCCTGAATGGCCTCGATCATCCACTTCAGGGTCTCGACCTCGCCAACGTTAACGGAGGCGCAACAGTCAAGGTAAGCGGAATCTTCGTCCTCGTCGACCATGTAGGCCAGAGCGTCGGACTGGATCTTAGCGAGGTGCTTGATGGCCTCGACATCGTGGGCAGCAATAGCTCTGCCGGCAGAGGGAAAGGAGCCGTTGATCTTTTCGCCAATGATAATCATCGAATGTTTCTCCTTGATTTTCCTAAAATGCAAAATTACCTAAGCTTAGGTAGGTTAGTACCTAAGCTCAGGCATTAGGTTCAAAACTTAGGCAAGCTCCTTGGCCTTGACGGCGGCAGCAGCGGCGTTGGCGGTGTAGGCGTTGGCGCCGATCTTGTCGCAGAAAGCCTGGGTGATGGGGGCGCCGCCGACCATGATGGTCACAGGCAGGCCGGCATCCTTGATGGCCTTGACGGTGGCTTCCATGTTGTCCATGGTGGTGGTCAGCAGGGCGGACAGACCGACCAGCTTGCAGTCGGGGTTGGCCTTGATGGTCTCAACGAACTTCTCGGCGGGGACGTCGACGCCAAGGTCGATGACCTCGAAGCCAGCGGACTCGATCATCATGCCGACCAGGTTCTTGCCGATGTCGTGCAGGTCGCCGGCGACGGTGCCGAGGATGAACTTGCCGTACTTGGCGGCAGAGGAATCGCCCAGGAAGGGCTTCAGGGTGTTGACGCCGCGCTGCATGGTCTTGGCAGCAACCAGCATCTCAGGGACGTAGATCTCGTTCTTCTGGAACTTCTCGCCGACGGTATCCATAGCGGCGGTCATGGACTCCAGAACTTCGGAGGGGTTGGCACCACCGTCAACGGCGGCCTTGACAGCCTCTTCGATCTTCTTCAGCTTGCCAGCTTCAACGAGCTTCTTGATGTCTTCGATCATTTTGAAAATCCTCCTCAAAAATTTACGATCTGCCTGCCGGCACGTTGCCTCCGACGGCAGTCGTTTAGGACAATTTCGGAATCGCTTTTTTACCGATTTCCGTTTGCATCGTAAATTTACCATAACCCGGGGCATTCGTCAAGAGGGGGAAGAACGCCGTTTTCCCGCAAAAACGGTATATTATGCTTTTTAGTTATGGTCATTCGGCCGCGCCTTTCCGGGCTTACTCATTCGTGCGTGGCTTTTTTGCCGCTTATTTGCCGATTTCCCGGGTATTTGGAGGCCCAACGGGGGCTTTTCCGCCTCCGCTGGGCCGTTTCTTATAACTTGTAATTATATCAGATTCTGTTGGTAATGAGAAAAAAGTATGGTTTTCTTTTCTTTTTTTATGTATAATGCTCCCGAAAGCGGCTCATTGCTCCGCTTTTCCGTCGCAGAGGAGACCGTAGCCGCCTTTTTCCCGGCGGTAGACCACGGCGAAGGCGCCGTCCTCCTCCATGTTGCGGAAGGCATAGAAGCTGTGACCCAGCAGATCCATCTGCAGCACGGCTTCCTCGGGGGTCATGGGCTCCATGGTGAAGTGCTTGGAGCGCAGGATGCTGATCTCCTCGCTCTCCTCCTCGCCCTCTCCGGCCACGCCGGTATTCCATACGATGGGCTCGGCCTTGAGCTTCTTGGAAAGCCTGTCCTTGTTCTTGCGGATCTGACGCTCAATGGAGGCTACGCAGGCGTCTACGGAGGCGAAGAGATCCCCGGTGGTCTCGCTGGCGCGGTAGATCATCCGGCTGTTGCTGACGGTGACCTCTGCGGTATAGCGGCCCCGCTCCCGGCTGAAGACCACGCTGCCCTCGGATTCCTGCCGGAACAGGCGGTCGAGCTTACTGACCTTTTTGGCGGCATAGTCCCGGAGCTCCTTTGTCGTCTCCATCTTCTTGTCCATGAAATTGATCTTCATGCAATCAGCTCTCCTTTCAGTTGGTAGCTTCATCATATCATATTCTGTGCGATTTGTATAGACATTTTGTAAAATTCGTTCAATCTTCTGTAAAAAATATCTATTTGGAGGGATAACATGGCCATACGGGAAATCAGCTGCGACGCCATCCGTGCGGCGGCGGCGCAGCTCTGCATCGAGTCCAACTGCAATCTGCCCGCGGATGTGCGTGCAGCGCTGGAGCGTGCCCGGGAGGCGGAGCGTTCGGAGCTCTGCCGGGAGATCCTGGGGGATCTGCTGGAGAACGCGGACATTGCCCGGCGGGAGCACATCCCCATCTGTCAGGACACGGGGCTGACGGTGTTCTTCGTGGAGCTGGGGCAGGACGTTCACATTACCGGCGGTGATTTCCGCGCGGCGCTGGATGCAGGCGTGGCCGAGGGCTACACGAAGGGATATCTGCGCAAGAGCAGTCTGGACCTCCCCTTCTCCGGGCGGAAAAACCGGGGCGACAACACACCCGCCATCGTCTACACGGATATCGTCCCCGGCGACAGGCTGAAGCTCACGGTCTGTCCCAAGGGCGGCGGCAGCGAGAATATGTCCGCGCTGGGTATGCTCACCCCCGCCCAGGGGCGGGAGGGCGTAAAGCGCTTCATCGTGGACACGGTGCGCAGGGCAGGCGCGAACCCCTGTCCCCCCATTATCGTGGGCTGCGCCGTGGGCGGCACCGCCGAGCAGTGTATGCTGCTGGCGAAGAAAGCTCTGCTGCGTCCCGTCGGCGAGCCCGGTCCCGATGCGGAGGTCGCAGAGCTGGAGCGGGAGCTGCTGGAGGAGATCAATGCGCTGGGCATCGGAGCCCAGGGCTTCGGCGGCACCCAGACGGCGCTGGCCGTGCATATGCTCACCCACCCGGTGCATCTGGCCAGTCTGAGCGTGGCGGTGAATCTCCAGTGCCACGCAGCCCGGCACATGAGCATCACACTGTAAGGAGGCGGAATAAAAATATGGAATACAAGCTGACGCTTCCTCTTTCGGAGGAGGACGCACTCCGGCTCCGCAGCGGCGACCGGGTGCTGCTGACGGGGATCGTCTACACCGCCCGGGATGAGGCCCACGAGCGGCTCTGCGCCATGGAGGACTGGCCCTTTGCACCCCGGGACGCAGCCATCTATTACACAGGCCCCTGTCCGGCTCCCCCGGAGCGTGTCATAGGCCCCGTGGGGCCCACCACCAGCGCCCGCATGGACGCCTACACGCCGACGGTGCTGAAGCGGGGCGTGCGCTGCCTCATCGGCAAGGGGCAGAGAAGCGAGAGCGTAAAGGCCGCGCTGCGGGAGCACAAGGCGGTCTATCTGGCGGCCACCGGCGGGGCGGGCGCATTGCTGAGCCTCTGCGTCAAATCGGCGCGGGTGCTGGCCTTCCCGGAGCTGGGGGCGGAGGCCGTCCACGAGCTTTACGTGGAGCAGCTGCCCTGCACGGTCATCAACGACTGCTGCGGCGGAGACCTGTACGCCGAGGGGCAGGCCGCCTACCGGAAATAAGAGAAACCGACCGATACATATAAGAGAGAAGGAGAAGTATCCCATGTCCACCATCAATGAACGTTCCCTGCTCCTCCACGAGGAGAACCGGGGCAAGCTCCGCGTGGAGAGCGCCGTGGCCATCACCAATGCCGACGAGCTTTCTCTGGCCTACACCCCCGGCGTGGCTGAGCCCTGCCGGAAGATCGCCGCGGATCCCAACGTGGTCTATCGCTATACCGTCAAGTCCCACACCGTGGCCGTCATCTCCGACGGCAGCGCCGTGCTGGGTCTGGGCAACATCGGCGCTGCCGCCGCCATCCCCGTTATGGAGGGCAAGTGTGCCCTCTTCAAGGAGTTCGGCGGTGTGGACGCTTTCCCCATCTGTCTGGACACTCAGGATGAGGACGAGATCGTAGAGACCTGCATCCGTCTTGCCCCCGTGTTCGGCGGCATCAACCTGGAGGACATCTCCGCGCCCCGCTGCTTTGCCGTGGAGCGCCGCCTCCGGGAAGCGCTGGACATTCCCGTGTTCCATGACGATCAGCACGGCACCGCCATCGTGGTCACCGCCGCCCTGCTGAACGCCTGCCGTCTCACCGGCAAGAGCTTTTCCTCCCTCCGGGCCGTGGTCAACGGCGCCGGTGCGGCAGGCAGCGCCATCAGCCGTATGCTGCTGGGCATGGGCATCGGCGAGCTCTTCGTCTGCGACACCAAGGGCATCATCTGCCGGGGCCGCACCGCAGGCATGAACGCCGACAAGGAGGAGCTGGCGCAGCTCTCCAACCGGGAAAACCGCACGGGCTCTCTCGCCGATGCGCTCCGGGGCAGCGATGTGTTCATCGGCGTTTCCAAGCCCGGCGTGCTCACCGGAGAGATGATCCGCACCATGAACGCCGATCCCATGATCTTTGCCATGGCCAACCCGGAGCCGGAGATCCTGCCCGATGCGGCCCTTGCCGCCGGGGCCGCCATTGTGGGAACTGGCCGCAGCGACTTCCCCAATCAGATCAACAACGTGCTGGCCTTCCCCGGCCTCTTCAAGGGCGCGCTTTCCGTCCGCTCCGGCGCCATCACCGAGAACATGAAGCACGCCGCCGCCCGGGCCATCGCCGCTCTGGTCAGTGACGAAGAGCTGAAGGCAGACTATCTGCTCCCCGCCGCCTTTGACCCCCGGGTGGCTCCCGCCGTGGCAGAGGCCGCTGCCGCACAGGCAAGAGCCGACGGCGTAGCGAGAATCTGAATAACGCAAAAGGCACGGCCGGAAGGCCGTGCCCTATATTTTTTCTATTGCCTCCGCCGCTTCCTCCGGGGTGAGGCTGCTCACATCCACCTTCACCGTATTGAGCGCCTCATAGAGAGGGATGCGCTCAAGGGAACGCGCGATCACGTCCTCCTGCCGCACGCCCGCCTCCACGTCCCGGCGCAGCCGCTCCGTGAGGGCCTCGGCTGAGCACATGAGGGAGATGCTCTTCACCGCCACGCCCTCGGTGTGCAGGGCGGTGAGAACGGTATCCACAATTGCCTGCTGGTGCATGACCCAGCAGAAAATCACATTTTCATATTCGCTGCAGCTCAGGAAGCTGTTAAGCAGGTAGGCGATATTCCCCAACACCATGCTCTGGGTCTCCGGCGTGACCACGAAGGGATCCGCGTCCCAGCACCAGTCCCCGTCCAAAAAGACGGCCTTCGGCAGCTCCCTTTTGAGAATCTGGCAGGTGGTGGTCTTCCCCACCCCCATGGTGCCGCCGATGAGATAAAGCGTCTTCATTTTTTCAGTTCCTCCGGCGAGAGCGTTTCGCCCTCCCGGACAAGGCTTTTGATCTGCTTCTCGAACTTGCTTCGAGCTCCCATGACCTCATGGCCGCAGCCGAGGCAGCGGAGCTTGAAGTCCGCGCCGATGCGCAGCACCTCCCACCGGCCGCTGCCGCAGGGATGGGGCTTTTTCATGGTAAGGACGTCCCCCACAAGGATGTTCATTTATTCCTCCCCCTTGATGGCCGCCCAGTATGCCCTGGCGGCCCGTTCGGTCTTATTTTCGCCGTATTCGTAATAGTGCGCGTCCTTCAGCGCGTCCGGCAGGTACTGCTGCGCCACCCAGTGGCCGGGATAGCTGTGGGGGTACTTGTAGCCCTGCTCCCGCTCAAAGCCCGTGCCGTCCGCATGGACATTCTGCAGCTCCCGGGGCGGATCGCCGGTCTTGCCCGCACGCACATCGCCCATGGCCGCATCAATGGCCATGACCACGCTGTTGGACTTGGGGCAGGTGGCAAGGAAGATCGCCGCCTCGGCCAGCGGCAGCCGCGCCTCCGGCAGTCCCAGCTGCAGCGCCGTGTCCACGCAGGCCTTTACGATGGGCACCGCCTGGGGATAGGCAAGGCCGATATCCTCGGAGGCGGAGCAGAGGAGCCGCCGGCAGGCGCCCTGCAGATCTCCCGTTTCCAGCAGCCGGGCAAGATAGTGCAGCGCCGCGTCCGGGTCGCTGCCCCGCAGGGACTTCATCAGCGCCGACACCGTGTCGAAGTGGGCGTCGCCCTCCCGGTCATAGTGCATGGCGCTGCGCTGGGTCACGGTCTTTGCGTCCTCCAGCGTCAGCAGCGCCTTTCCGTCCTGCCTCTGCGCGGCGGAGAAAAGCAGCTCCACGGCGTTGAGGGCCTTGCGCACATCGCCGCCGCAGCCCTGCGCCACATATTCCGTCACCCCGCTCTCGCACTGCGCCTCGCAGTGCTCCCGCTCCGAAAGGATTCGCAGGGCCCGCTCGATGGCGGGCTTCACCCCCGCAGGGGTAACGGTCTTGAATTCAAAGACCGTGGAGCGGCTGAGGATGGCATTGTACACATAGAAATAGGGGTTCTCCGTGGTGGAGGCAATGAGCGTGATGCTGCCGTTTTCGATGAACTCCAGCAGGCTTTGCTGCTGCTTCTTATTGAAATACTGGATCTCGTCCAGATAGAGCAGGATGCCGCCGGGCGCCAGAAAGGTGTCCAGCTCGGCAATGATGTTCCTGATATCCTGCAGAGAGGCCGTGGTGGCGTTGAGCCGCCGCAGGGTGCGGTGGGTCTTGTCGGCAATGATGCGGGCCACGGTCGTCTTGCCCGTGCCGGAGGGGCCGTAGAAGATCATATTGGGAATCTGCCCGCTCTCCACGATCCGGCGCAGCAGTCCCTTCTGTCCGAGGATGTGCTCCTGTCCCACCACCTCGTCCAGCTCTCGGGGGCGCAGCGCGTCCGCCAGGGGCTGATAGTCCATAATCCCGCCTCCTTTGTTGTTTCTGCGGTCATTATATAGTCTTTTTTCACGCTGCGCAAGTGCGATCGGGAGCTGCAGCCTCTTTTTTCTTGCCAAAGCCCCCCTGCCTGTGCTACACTGAACGGCGAGGTGAGAGAGAACATGACCCTACAGGAAAGAGCAGACGGCATCCGCATCGCGCTCCGGGACGCCTATCCCGATGCGGGCTGTACACTGGAGGAGCAGGATCCCTGGCGGCTGCTGGTACAGGTGCGTCTGGCCGCCCAATGCACCGATGAGCGCGTAAACCGCGTGACCCCCGCTCTCTTCGCCCGCTTCCCCACCCCCGCGGACATGGCGCAGGCCGAGATCACGGAGGTGGAGGAGTATATCCGCTCCTGCGGCTTCTACCACGGCAAGGCCAGAGACATCGTTCTCACCGCCCGGCGGCTGTGCGAGGTCTACGGCGGCACGGTGCCCGATTCCATGGAGGAGCTCCTCACGCTCCCCGGTGTGGGCCGGAAGAGCGCCAATCTCATTCTGGGCGATGTGTTCCGGCAGAGCGGCGCCGTGGTGGTGGACACCCACTGCATCCGCCTGAGCAACCGCATGGGACTGGTGGACAACGTCCGGGAGCCCGCGAAGATCGAGCCGCTGCTCCGTGCGCTGCTGCCGGGAGAGGAGAGCAGCGATTTCTGCCACCGGCTGGTCATCCACGGCAGAGCCGTTTGCGATGCGCGCAAGCCTCTTTGTGAAAAATGCTGTTGTGCGCAATGGTGTAAAACCTTTAATCCATGACTATTTACAATTGCATTAACGCTTTAAATAGTGTATGATTTGGTGCATAAAATTTCCCCCGATGATTTGCCTTTTTCCAGACGGGCTTTCCGGATGAAAGCCCGTCTGTCATATAAAAGGACTCCCGCTCTTCCTGGACAAAGAGCAAAAAAATTTAGAAAATGGAGGTAAACACATGGAAGCGATCTATGAAAGCTGGCTCTACAATTTCCTTGCCGGATCACTGAACAACTTCGCGTGGCTGTATGTCCTGCTGCCCTGCGTGTTCGTTGGTGGTCTGTATTTCACGGTGGGCACCCGAGCTATCCAGTTCGGGCATTTCGGTTATGCCATGAAGAACACCGTGGGTAAAATGTTCAACAAGAATGAGGCCGGTCACGGCGCCGTCACTCCCCTGCAGGCCGTTACGACCGCTCTGGCTGCCACTGTCGGCACCGGCAACATTGTGGGTACCTCTCAGGCCATCGCCATGGGCGGCTACGGCGCCGTGTTCTGGCTGTGGCTGGCTGCCATGCTGGGCATGGTCATCAAATACGCCGAAGCTACCCTGGCTGTGGAATACCGCGAGCGCAATGCGCACGGCGACTGGGTCGGCGGCCCCATGTACTACATTCAGAACGGCATGGGCAAGAAGTGGAAGTGGCTGGCCTGCACCTTTGCGGCCGTGGCTGCCATCGCCTGCTTCGGCATCGGCAATATGTCTCAGGCCAACGCCATCGTCGGCTCCTTCAACGACACCATCTCTGCCTTCGTTCCCGGCTTTGCCGGTCAGACCGCTGTGAACTGGATCCTGGGTCTCACCCTCGCCGTGACCACCGCTCTGGTGCTCTTCGGCGGCATCAAGCGCATCGGCTCCGTTACGGAAAAGCTCATCCCCGTCATGAGCCTTGTCTACATCCTCGCCACCCTCGCCGTCATCCTCGGCCACATCGGCAACATCGGTCAAGCTTTCGGTCTGATCTTCCGTTCCGCCTTTACGCCGCAGGCCGTGCTGGGCGCCGGCAGCGGCATCCTGCTGAAGAACGCTGTGGTCTGGGGTCTGCGCCGCTCCGCCTTCTCCAACGAGGCCGGTCTCGGCTCCGCTCCCATCGCCCACGCCGCCGCCGAGTGCGAGGGCAGCGTGCAGCAGGGTCTCTACGGCATCTTCGAGGTGTTCATGGACACCCTCGTCATCTGCACCCTGACCGCTCTGACCATCATCGTCTCCGGTGTGGACATCGAGTTCGGCGTGAAGCCCGGCTCCAGTCTCATCACCGCCGCCTTCTCCACCGTGCTGGGCGGCAAGCTGGCCGCTCTGTTCGTGGCTGTCTGCCTGATGCTCTTCGCCTACTCCACCATTCTCGGCTGGTCCCTCTACGGCACCCGCTGCGTGGAATACCTCTTCGGCATCAAGGCCTCCAAGGTCTATCAGGTTCTCTTCATCGTGGTCATCGTGGTGGGCAGCGTGTCCTCTCTGGACTTCGTCTGGGACATCGCCGACACCTTCAACGGTCTGATGGCCATCCCCAACTTCATCGCGCTCTTCGCACTGAGCCCCAAGGTGTTCAAGCTCACCAGGGACTACTTTGCCGGCGTGAAGAAGTAACGCGCCTTCGCTATCCCACAGGGCGCGTTGCAAAAAAGCGCTAAAAAAAGAAGCACTGGGACCTAAGAAAAGGTTTTCAGTGCTTCTCTTTTGCTGTAAAATAAAGGTGTGAAGAATATAGAACAGCAGGAACAGTTTAGATCATTTGAACGCAATGGTCAACTGGTTCTTGCATTAAATTCAGAA
>JAGHSH010000143.1 GCA_018065965.1 Candidatus Apopatocola equi | reverse complement strand
ATCGATGGTGACGGTCTCGCCGGCTTCCACGGGAAGCTTCTCGACGTAGATGACGTCGCCCTCGGCCACGCGGTACTGCTTGCCGCCGGTAACGATGACAGCGTGCTTCATAAGGACTAACTCCTGCCTTTCTGCAGACTCGCTCTGGGGGTGTGCGGACGCACTTGAATAAAACCCCTTTGATGCGGCCTGAACAGTGTACCATAGGTGCGGGGGCTTGTCAAGGAAAAATGCGCCATTTCTGCGGAAAAAATGCCGGAAAGAGTTCCGCTCAGGGCATTTTCACCGGCACGATGTCGTCCCGGTAGAGGCTCAGGAAGGTTTCCAGACAGATGCCGTTCTCCATGATGTATCCGGCGGCCTCCACGCCCACATACCGGAAGTGGAAGGGCTCGTACATCACGCCGGTAACGGTTTCCTGATCCTTGGGGAAGCGGACGATGAAGCCGAAGTCCTGGCAGTGCCTGCTCATGTACTGGTACATGGCGGTGTTCTCCAGAGAGGCGTTCTTGGTGGGGTAGTATACATCGGTGATATCGCAGGCCAGACCCGTCTGGTGCTCGCTGCAGCCGGCGGGCATGGTGATGAAGAAGCCCTGCGCGTTTTTGCCGTCGGACACGCCGTTGTTGTTGCACACGCGGGTGAAGTTGGCGGCCTGCTCGCTGTAGCTCCGGTAGCCGCTGGAGAGATACACGCTCAATCCCTGTGCGCGGGTATCCTCGGCCATGGCGCGGAGCGCCTCCTCAATGCGGGAATCGATGACCTGTCCCTCCAGCGTCACGGTCTGGGGCGGGGCATATTCGGCAATGGAGTTTTCGCCGTTGGCCAGAATGAACTCCCAGCTGTCGGCGCCGATGTCCGGGGGCTTGGGCAGTCCCAGCGCCAGCGCACGGCCCTCGGGAGAATCGGGGCTCACGGTGGGCTCCGGCGTAGGCTCGGGCGTGGGCTCCGGGGTCTGCGTCTCGGCGGGGATTGGGGCAGGGGCCTCCTCCGCCGGGGCGGGGGTTTCCCACACAACAGGCGTCGGCGCGGCAGACGCGGCGGCGGGGGTGTTATTCCGGTCGGCGTAGCGCAGACCCAGCAGCGCCAGCGCGAGGAAGAGCAGGGTAAAGGCGGTAACGATCTGAGAAGAGCGTTTCTTTTTCATACGGTAAACCTCGGTGCAAAGTTTAGGAAAACATTATAACGCCGGAGAGAGAAAAAAGCAAGAGCCGCCTCCTTCTGCACAGTGACGGGAAAGAGCGGCGCGAGAGCAAACAAAAAGCTGTTTCTTCCATCCTGCCGTTGACAGCATTTTTACGCAGTGTTATAATATGAATGCATAATAAAGCGCAAAATCATAACGGCAGCAGACTGCCGGGAAAGAGGAACTGACTATGGCACTGGAAAGACCTGCATACGGTACCGGCAAGAAAAAGCAGACCCGGTCCGCCTTCGGCGGCAAGCCCATGGATCTGCCCGCTTTCGAGACTCCCATTTCCGTAAAGGAAAATTTCTATCGCATGGCGCGCCATGAAAACCCCCTGTGGGTACCTCTGGGCTCCGGGGAGACCCAGGAGCTGCACATGGCGCATATCTATTCCAAGGGCCCCGAGGGGCGGCAGCTGGGCCCCATTCTGGGGGATCCCCGCGACCCCTACACTTATCTCGACGCCTTCGGCAACAGCTGGACCTACGATAAGAACGCTGGCGGCGCCTGCATGACCATCGGCACCCGGATCTGCGACGATATCCTCAAGTGGGAGGAGCAGATCCCCTGGCCCGATCTGCATGAGTACAATCTGGACGAGCGGGCTGCCGAGTTCATGAAAAATGAGTATGACAGCGACCGCATTCTCATCCTCGACATTTACCACGGCCCCTTCCAGGCGCTGGCCGATGTGCTGGGCGGCTTCTCCGAGGCGCTGGAGGCCATGTTTGTGGAGCCGGAGGCTGCCCGCGCCTTTTTCGACCGCTTCACCGACTGGATGATCTGGCTGATGGATCGTCTGGCGGGCCTGTATCCCGTGGATCTTTTCTGCGTCCACGATGACTGGGGCACCGAGAAGGATGCGTTCTTCTCTCCCGATATGATGCGTGAGCTGCTCTTTGAGCCCACCAAAAAGATGATCGACCATGCCCACTCACTGGGCAAGCTCTATACCTTCCACTGCTGCGGCAAGGTGGATAAGTTCCTCGACGACTTCGTGGAGCTGGGCGCGGACTTCATGCAGCTGCAGCGCCGGGTCAACGATCTGCCTGCCTACAAGAAGAGCCACGGCGATAAGCTGGGCTTCTATGCCGGACTGGAGAACTTCAGCATGGGCAAAAAGTACAGCGATGAGGAGCTGCACTCCCTCATCCGGGAGAATGTGGAGCTGTTTGCCCCCACCGGCGGGTATATGCCCTCCATCATGGCCAGAGATCCGGAGCTGCTCTGGAAAATGGCTGCGGAGCTTTATTGCTGCAGCCGGGAATTCTACGGAGAATAAGCCTGCTGAGTACAAAACGAAGGGAGTGTTGCAAAATGAGAACTTTTGCAACACTCCCTTTTTTTGACGAAAAAACAGGCGAAAACGGCAAAATGCGCTCCCAGATGTTGAAGGGGAAACATCTGAGAGCGCAATTATATTGACACCGATGCGAGAATCCGTGTCAAATG
>JAGHSH010000099.1 GCA_018065965.1 Candidatus Apopatocola equi | reverse complement strand
GCTTTTAGAGGAGCTGGGAGCCGATCTGGTGCCCTTCTCGCCCCTGCGGGACAAAGCGATCCCTGAGAATGTGCAGGGGCTCTATCTGGGCGGTGGCTATCCGGAGCTTTACGCTGCCGCGCTGTCGGAAAACAGCTCCATGCTCTGCTCTGTCCGCCGGTGGCTGGAGCAAGGACGGCCCTGCGTGGCGGAATGCGGCGGCTTCCTCTACCTGCAGGAGGAGCTGGAGGGTCATAAGCTGGTGGGCTTCTGCCGGGGCAGTGCCGAAAATAAGGGGAAGCTGGTTCGCTTCGGCTACACCGACATGACCGCCAAAGAGGACAACCTTCTCTGCAAAAAGGGAGAAACGCTCAGAGCCCACGAGTTCCACTACTACGATGTGTCGGATCCCGGCAGCGGCTTCACGGCCCGGAAGAGCTCCGGGGTCAGCTGGGACTGCGCTCTTGCCACGCCCACGCTCTATGCCGGCTTCCCTCACTTTCATATGTATTCGCAGATCAATATGGCCGCGAGTTTCCTCAAGGCCTGTGGAAAGGAATAAGAAATGGAAATCGTCAAACCCATGGATATCGAGAAGCGGAGCTTTGAGATCATCGGGGAGCTCCTCGGTGAGAGAAAGCTGGATCCGGAGAACGAGCTGGTCATCAAGCGCGTGATCCACACCTCAGCGGACTTCGACTACGCGGACAACCTCTGCTTTTCCGATGGAGCGGTTGCAAAGGGAATCGAGGCTCTCCGCGGCGGCTGCGATATCGTTACCGACACGACCATGGCGCGCTCCGGCATCAACAAGAACATTCTGGGCCTTCTGGGCGGCGAGGCACACTGTTTCGTGGCCGATGAGGATGTGGCCCGGGAGGCGAAGGAGCGCGGCGTGACCCGCTCCAGCGTTGCCATGGAACGGGCTGCCCGCCTGGAGAAGCCCTGCATCTTTGCCATCGGCAATGCGCCTACGGCTTTGATTTCCCTTTACGAGCAGATCAAGGCCGGCAAGCTCGCCCCCGCCCTGATCATCGGCGTGCCCGTGGGCTTTGTGAACGTGGTGGAGAGTAAAGAGCTCATCATGGAGGCCGGCGTGCCCTACATCGTAGCTCGCGGCCGCAAGGGCGGCAGCAACGTGGCTGCAGCCATCTGTAACGCGCTGCTCTATCAGATCCGCCGCTGATGAAGGAATATATCATCAAGGACGGCAAAAAGCTGGCGCTGGGCTATACCACCGGCTCCTGCGCCGCTGCCGCCGCCAAGGCCGCCTGCTGGATGCTCCTGAGCGGCACACGCAAGGAACGCATTTCCCTGATGACCCCCAAGGGGATCCCGCTGGATCTGGAGGTTCGGGAGATCGAATTCGGCCCCGGGTATGTGAGCTGCGCCATCGAGAAGGACAGCGGCGATGATCCGGATGTGACCCGCGGCACGCTGATCTTTGCCCGTGTGGAGCGCAGTGACGGGCCCGGCGTCCGCATTGAGGGCGGCAGGGGGATCGGCCGCGTGACCAAGCCCGGTCTGGATCAGCCCGTGGGCAATGCGGCGATCAACTCCGTCCCCCGGAAAATGATTACAGAAAACGTCCGTGAGGTCATGGAGCTGATGGACGAGCGGGGCGGCATTTCCGTCACCGTTTCCGCGCCGGAGGGCGAACAGCTGGCCAGAAAGACCTTCAATCCCCGTCTGGGGATCGTAGGCGGCATCTCCATCCTGGGTACCACGGGTATTGTGGAGCCCATGAGCGAAAGCGCACTGGTGGAGACGATTCATGTGGAGCTTCGCAGCCGCCGGGCAGCGGGGCAGGAGAGCGTTCTGCTCACCCCCGGCAACTACGGCTACGACTATATCCGCGACGGCATGGGCATCGACCCGGAGAGCGCCGTACAGGTTTCCAACTTTGTGGGGGATGCTCTCGATTACTGCCGGGAGCTCGGCTTCCGCTCCGCTCTGCTGGTGGGGCACATCGGGAAGATCGTCAAGCTGGGCGGCGGTATGCTCAACACCCATTCCAAGTACGGTGACTGCCGCATGGAGATCCTTTCAGCCATGGCGGGCGCAGAGGGCGTCGAGGCTGCCGTGATCGACAAGATGCTCGAATGCGTCTCCTGCGACGAGGCTATCCGTCTGCTGGAGCCTACCGGCTTGCGAGATGCGGTACTCGCGCGGCTGATGAAGCGGGTGGGCTTCCACCTGCAGTACCGTGCCGGAGACAGCCTTGAAATGGGCTGCGCGACCTTTTCCAAAGTCTACGGTATGCTGGGCATGACCGAAAACGCCCGGACTCTGATCAAATCCTTAGGGGAGGAATAAAAGAATGGTACATTTTGTCGGTGCAGGCTGCGGCGCAGTCGATCTGATCACCGTCCGCGGTGCGAGACTGCTGCGGGAAGCCGATGTTGTAATCTATGCGGGCTCGCTGGTCAACCCCGAGCTTCTCAACGACTGCAAGGAAGGCTGTGAGATCTACAACAGCGCCAAAATGACGCTGGAGGAGACCACCGCCGTCATCGTGGCGGCTGAGGCAGCGGGCAAGACCACTGTCCGCCTCCACACGGGCGACAGCAGCATCTACGGCGCTGTCCGTGAGCAGTTCGATGAGCTGATCCCCCGGGGCATCGAATATGATGTAACGCCCGGCGTCAGCGCCTTCTGCGGCGCGGCTGCGTCTCTCAAGCAGGAATTCACTCTGCCGGAGGTCTCTCAGACGGTGATCATCACCCGCATGGCCGGACGCACCGCCGTGCCCGAGAAGGAGTCCATCCGTTCTCTGGCGGCACACCGGGCTACCATGTGCATGTATCTGAGCACCGGCCTTACCAAGGAGCTGCAGGAGCAGCTGCTGGAAGGCGGTTATCCCGGCTCCACGCCTGTGGCCGTAGTTTTCAAGGCCTCCTGGCCCGATGAGCGCATCTACCACTGCACGGTGGACACGCTCCATCAGACCGTGACGGAGAACAATCTGACCCGCACCTCTCTCATCATCGTGGGCGACTGCATGGGCGAGGAATACACCCGCTCCTTCCTCTATCACCCCGACTATGAGCGGCTCATCACCGAGGCCGCAAAATGAAGCTGGCCATCCTTGCCTTTACCCGCGCGGGCTGCGAGACAGCGAGGCGTATCCGCGCCGCGCTCTCGCCGGAGGCACGGATCATCGTTCCGGAAAAGTTTGCCGCTGAGGGGCTGGAGACCTATGCTCCGCCCCTCCGCACTCTCATGGAAACGCTCTTCCCGCAGGTGGAACAGCTGGTTTTCGTGGGCAGCTGCGGCATTGCGGTACGCACTGTCGCCCCCTTTGTCTGCAGCAAAAAGACCGATCCGGGCGTGACGGTGGTGGATGAAAAGGGGAGCTTTGTGATACCGCTGCTCTCCGGGCATATCGGTGGCGCCAATGCCCTTGCCCGCTCCCTTGCCGCACTGCTGGGCGGTACGGCGGTGCTGACTACCGCCACGGATGTGAATCACCGCTTTTCCGTGGATGAGTGGGCAGCCCGGCAGGGTCTGCATATCAGCTCCATGGAGAGTGCCAAGGCCGTGGCCGCAGCCATACTGGAGCGGGACATTCCTCTCTGCTGTGACTTCCCCCTGAAAACCGAGCTGCCGGAGGGCTGCTACGGGGGTGAACGGGGTGAGATCGGCATCTATATCGGCATCCGCCGCGCAGAGCCCTTTACCGAAACGCTCCGCCTTGTGCCCCCTGTTGTTCATCTGGGACTGGGCTGCCGACGGGGCACCCCGCAGGAAAAGATCGACCGTGCGGTGGACGGTGTGCTGGAGGAGATGAACATCGACCCTGCCGCCGTGTGCCGCGTGTCCAGCATCGACCTCAAGGCCGATGAGGAGGGACTGCTTGCCTTTGCAAGGGAGCGGGAGATTCCCGTTACCTTCTATACCCCTGAGACTCTCCGCGCCCTGAGCGGAGATTTTACCGTTTCTGAGTTTGTCCGCTCCGTGACCGGGGTGGATTCCGTCTGTGAACGTGCCGCCATGGTCGACGCGGACAGACTGATCCGTAAAAAAACAGCCGTGGACGGGGTGACCGTTGCTCTGGCAATCAAAAATTGGGAGGCAGAATTTTGAAGCTGTATGTAATCGGTATCGGCCCCGGCAATTATGAGAATATGACTGTGCGCGCAGACCGGGCCCTGCGCGAGAGCGATACCATTGTGGGTTACCATGTCTATACCGATCTTGTGCGCCCCATCTATCCCGACAAGGAATATCTGACCACCGGCATGACCCGCGAGGCCGACCGCTGCCGTATGGCGGTGGAGGAGGCCAAAAAGGGCAAGACCGTCTCCATGGTCTGCTCCGGCGACAGCGGGATCTACGGCATGGCCGGCCTCATCTATGAGGTTCGCGGCGAGGACGAGAGCGTGGAGGTGGAGGTGATTCCCGGCCTGACGGCTGCCTGCAGCGGCGGCGCGGTGCTGGGCGCTCCGCTGACCCATGACTTTGCCGTCATCAGCCTCAGCGACCGCCTTACGGAGTGGAGCAAGATCGAAACGCGCCTGCACAACGCGGCCGAAGCGGATCTTTCCATCGTGCTCTACAATCCCAAGAGCAAGGGCCGTCCCGACTATCTGGCAAAGGCCTGTGATATCCTGCTGGGCGTGCTGAACGAGGACCGTCTCTGCGGCGTGGTGCGCAACATCGGCCGCGAGGGGCAGAGCCACGAGCTGATGACGCTCCGGGAGCTGCGCGATTACGATGCGGATATGTTCTGCACCGTCTTTATCGGCAATGCGATGACCCGCCGTATCGGCAGCAGCATGGTCACGCCCAGAGGATACAGGGATGTCTAAGATCTGCATCTTCGGCGGAACCACAGAGGGAAGGAAGCTGGCGGAATTCATCTCCGGACAGCCGCTGGAGGCCTGGGTCAGCGTTGCCACAGACTACGGCGAGACTCTTATCGACGCGGCTGAAAATGTCCGTGTCTCAGTGGCGCGTCTTACTGCCGGGGAGATGACGGAGCTCTTCCGCCGGGAGAGCTTTGCGTGCGTCATCGACGCGACGCATCCCTACGCCGCCGCCGTAACGGAGAACATCGCCGAAGCCTGCCGTGAGGCGGACGTGGAGTACATCCGCCTGCTCCGGGAGGGAGATCAGCTGAGCGAAAACGCCGTCTGTGTCAGCGATACCGCCGCGGCGGTGGAGTATCTCAGCCGCTTTGAGGGCAATATCTTTCTGAGCACCGGGAGCAAGGAGATCGCCGCCTACAGTGTGATTCCGGGCTTTGCGGAGCGGGTCTATGTGCGTGTTCTGCCCATGAGCGCCTCCCTGGAGGCCTGCGAGCGCTGCGGATTGCCGGCTGCCCATGTGTTGGCTCTGCAGGGGCCCTTCTCCGAGGAAATGAATCTTGCCATGCTGCATGATACCCATGCAGCTATACTCGTTACCAAGGACTCCGGCGCCCGGGGCGGCTTCCCGGAGAAGGCGGCTGCTGCCGAGCGGGCGGGTATCCCCCTGCTGGTAGTGGGTCGCCCCCCGCAGCGGGAGGGAAGAAGCTATGAGCAGGTGGTCGATCTGCTCTGTGAGCGCTTCGCGCTGCACAGACCGGAGAAGCTGCCGGTGAGCATGGAGGAAACGCTGGTGAGCATCGTGGGCATCGGCACCGGCGGAGCGGAGGAGCGCACGCTGCGCGCCGAGAACACGCTCCGGCAGGCTGACTGCCTGATCGGCGCGGAGCGGATGCTTCGCGCCGCCGCCCACGCCAATCAGCCCTGCCTGAAGGCCATTGCTCCCGAGGATATCCGCGATCTGATCCGTGCCAATCCCCAATACCGCCGTTTCGCGGTGGTGATGAGCGGCGATGTGGGCTTTTTCAGCGGAACCAGAAAACTGCTGCCTCTGCTGGATCGGGAGCGGGTGGAACTGGTACCCGGTCTCAGCTCAATGGTGGCTCTCTGTGCCCGCCTCGGCACCTCCTATGAGGATGTGACCCCCCTGAGTCTTCACGGCCGGGAGAGCGATCTGGAGGCTGCTCTGCGGCAGCACCGGCGGCTCTTCGTGTTGGTGGGCGGCGAAAACGGAGCCGGTCAGCTCTGCCGCCGGCTGACGGAGGCGGGCTACGGCGACGCCCGCGTGTCTGTGGGCGAGCAGCTGGGCTATGCTGACGAATGTGTGCGCAGCGGACGGGCTGACGAGCTTCAAAACTGCCGGTTCCATTCCCTCAGCGCCGTGCTGGTGGAGCATACTCACCGTACGGTCGTGACCCACGGACTCCGCGACGAGGCCTTCCTCCGGGGAAAAGAGAGCGGCGGCCGCAGCATCCCCATGACCAAACGGGAGGTTCGCGCTGTGGCTCTCTCTGCACTGGAGCTGTGCGCCGACTCCGTCTGCTGGGATGTGGGTGCGGGCACGGGCTCCGTTTCTGTGGAAATGGCACTGCAGGCGCCTATGGGCAGCGTGTATGCCGTGGAGAAAAATCCCGATGCGGTGGAGCTGCTGGAGGAGAATGTCCGGCGCTTCCGCACCCCGAATCTCCATGTGATCCGTGGTCTTGCTCCGGCGGCCTGCGAGGAGCTTCCCGCACCCAGCCATGTGTTTATCGGCGGCAGCAGCGGGAACATGGAGGAGATCATCTCTCTGGCACGGCGGAAGAATCCTCATGTGCGCATCGTGGCCACTGCCATTGCGCTGGAGACCGTCGGCGAGCTGACAGCCTGCATGAAGCTCTTTCCTCACAGCGAAGCTGTCTGCGTATCCGCCGCTTCAAGCCGTCAGGCGGGGAGCTACCACCTGATGTACGGCCAGAATCCGGTTTATGTCTTTACCTTCTGCGATGAGGAGGAAAACAAATGAAGCTGCGCGCATTGGCCCTTCTGCTTGGCTTTCTGATAGCCGCGCTTCTCGGCGCTCCTCGCAGCATTCCCCACCCGGTCATTGCCATCGGACGGCTCATCTCCGCGCTGGCGAAGCTCCTGCGCCGTCTGTTCCCCGCCACTCCCTCCGGGGAGCGGGCGGCCGGCGGCGTTCTGTGGCTCCTTACGGTGACTCTCAGCGGGGGCGTCCCGCTGCTTGTGCTGCGTCTGGCAGCCCGCTTCAGCCCGTGGCTGCGCTTTGCTCTGGAGACTGTAATGGTCTGGCAGATCCTGGCGGCCCGTTCTCTCCGGGATGAGAGCATGAAGGTCTGCGACGCTCTGCGGGAGGGCGATCTGGAAAAAAGCCGCTATGCCGTGTCCATGATCGTCGGCTGAGATACGAGCGTGCTGGATGAGCAGGGCGTGTCAGGGGCAGCCGTTTAGACCGTTGCGGAAAATTGCTCCGACGGCGTGATCGCCCCCATGTTCTATCTGGCGCTGGGCGGCGCACCCCTCGGCTTTCTCTATAAGGCGGTCAATACCATGGATTCCATGCTGGGCTATGTGGAACCGCCCTACCGGGACATCGGCTTTTTCCCCGCCAGGCTGGATGATGTGTTCAACTATGTGCCCGCCCGGCTTGCGGCGCGGCTGATGCTTCTGGGCGGCGGACTTCTGGGCATGGATATGCGTGAGGGCTGGCGGATCTACCGCCGGGACAGGCGCAATCACGCCAGTCCCAATTCCGCGCAGACGGAGTCTGCCTGCGCCGGCCTGATGGGGCTCCGGCTGGCCGGAGATGCCGTGTACCACGGTGTGCTGCATAAGAAGCCCTATATCGGCGATAGAAAACGGGAGATCACGGCGGAGGATATTCCGCTGAGCTGCAGGCTGATGTATGCGGCTGCCGTGCTGATGCTCTTCTTCTGCGTTCTCTCGCTGCTTTGTCTTTGAGGTAAGCCATGCTGTATCAGAAAGAGAATCCCCATGGGGGAGATATTTACACACAGCCTGTCCGGCTGGATTTTTCCGCCAACGTGAACCCCTTCGGCACTGCACCTGCGGTGCGAGCGGCGGTGGAGCGCTCCCTCAGCGACCTTTTCCGCTACCCCGATCCTTACTGCCGCGAGCTGAGAAGGACGGCTGCTGACTTTAATAACGTGGCGGAGGAATGGCTGCTCTTCGGCTGCGGGGCGGCGGAGCTGATCTTTTCCTGGGCGCTTGCCCTCAAGCCGCGCACGGCCCTCCTGCTTGCTCCCACTTTCTCCGAGTACCGTTCGGCGCTGGAGAGCGTAGGCTGCACGGTGCGGGAGCACCTGCTCCGGGAGGAGAATGACTTTGCCCTGACGGAGAGCATCCTCGAGAGGCTCCGGGAGGAGCGTCCGGACGTGCTGGTGCTCTGCAACCCCAATAATCCCAGCGGCAAAACCGCCGAAAGGGGACTGCTGGAGCGTATCTGCCGCTGCTGTGCGGAGCTGAACATCCGCATGCTGGTGGATGAATGCTTCCTGGATCTGACGGATCGGGGAGAGGAGCTCACACTCAAGGACATGTTGGGGGAGTGGAAGCATATTCTGCTTCTGCGGGCCTTCACCAAGAGCTACGGCATGGCAGGGCTGCGGCTGGGCTACTGCCTCTGCGCAGACGCTGCTTTGCTGCAGTCCATGAGCGAAACGGTGCAGCCCTGGAACATCTCCGTGCCCGCCCAGTATGCGGGCGTGGCCGCACTGGGAGAAAGAGAATTCCTGCAGCGGACGAATGAACTCATCCGCGCGCAGCGGGGGTATCTGTACGGTGAGCTTACAAGAATGGGACTCCGCGTGATTCCCTCAGAAACGAATTTCCTCCTTTTCCACAGCGACAGAGAACTGAAAACGCCGCTGCAGGAAAAGGGGATCCTGATCCGTTCCTGCGCCAACTATTCCGGTCTCGGCGAGGGCTGGTACCGTATTGCCGTGAAGCTGCCGGAAGAAAACAGGGAACTTATTGCAACGATGGAGGAGATCTTACGTGGCTAAAAATATCATGATTCAGGGCACTATGTCCAACGCCGGCAAGAGCCTGCTGGTGGCGGGGCTTTGCCGTGTGTTCAAACAGGACGGCTACCGGGTGGCTCCCTTCAAGAGCCAGAACATGGCGCTCAATTCCTTTATCACCGCAGCAGGCGGGGAGATGGGACGGGCGCAGGTGGTGCAGGCGGAGGCAGCCGGTATTGCCCCCGATGTGCGCATGAACCCCATCCTGCTCAAACCGACCACCGACGTGGGCAGTCAGGTCATTGTCAACGGCGTTGCCCAGGGCAATATGCATGCCATGGAATATTACCGCCATAAGCGGGAGTATGTCCCCGCTATTCTGGAGGCTTATAACTCTCTCGCCGCCGAGAACGATATCATCGTCATAGAGGGGGCGGGCAGTCCCGCGGAGATCAACCTCAAGTCGGAGGATATTGTGAACATGGGCATGGCCGAGCTGGTGGATGCTCCGGTGCTGCTGGTGGGCGATATCGACCGCGGCGGCGTTTTCGCCCAGCTTTACGGCACGGTGGCGCTGCTGGAGGAGAACGAGCGCAAGCGCATCAAGGGAACGGTGGTCAACAAGTTCCGTGGTGACCGCTCCATTCTGGAGCCGGGCATCGTGCAGCTGGAGGAGCTCTGCGGTGTACCCGTGGCGGGCGTTGTGCCCTATATCCACGTGGATATCGACGATGAGGACAGCCTCAGCGAGCGCTTCCGCGGCGGCAATGAGCGCAAAGCCATCGATGTGGCGGTGATCCGTTTGCCCCGCATCTCCAACTTCACTGACATGAACGTGCTGGAGACCTACGAGAATGTCTCTCTGCGCTATGTGGATCGCACGGAGGAGCTGCACGAGCCGGATATGATCATCCTGCCCGGCACCAAGAGCACCATTGCCGATCTGATGTGGCTCCGCCAGAGCGGTCTGGAGGCCGCCATCTGCCAGCATGCCTCCCGTGGCTGCTTGATTTTCGGCATCTGCGGAGGCTACCAGATGCTCGGCAGCAAGGTCTCGGACCCCGATCAGGTGGAGGCTGCCGGCGTAACGGAAATCACGGGCATGGGGCTGCTGGACATGGAAACGGTGTTCTTCGGCGATAAGGTGACCCATCAGACCTCCGGTACCTTCGCGCAGGTGGAGGGTGAGCTCTCCGGCCTCAGCGGCATGGACTATGTGGGATATGAGATCCACATGGGACGCTCCGGCAGCGAACAACCCCTTGTCAGCCGGGAAAATGTCTACGGCAGCTACATTCACGGTATCTTTGATGCGCCCGGTATTGCCGATACGGTCATGAAGGCCCTGTGCCGGAAGAAGGGGCTGGACGAGTCTGTGATCCACAGCTTCGACCGGGAGGCCTACCGGCAGGAGCAGTACGATATCCTTGCTGCTGCCGTCCGTGAGGGGCTGGATATGGACTATGTTTACAAGGTGCTGAACCGGGAGGTCTGAGCTTGATACATCTCTATTGCGGCGACGGGAAGGGAAAGACTACCGCCGCCATGGGCCTGACCATCCGGATGGCCGGGGCGGATATGCGGGTGCTGACGGCCCAGTTCTTCAAGGACGGTTCTTCCTCGGAGATGAATGTGCTGCGTGGTCTGCCGAATGTGGAGCTTCGCCACTGCGACACCGTGAAGGGACGCTATGCCCGGCTTACCCAGGAGCAGCGGCTGCAGGCAAAGAGAGATTACACGGCCTTCCTGCGCGGGATCATGGCAGAGGCGGCGGAATACGATCCGGTGGTACTGGACGAGGTCATCTCGGCCTGTAATCACGGCGTAGTGCCGGAGCAGGAGCTTGTCGGGTTCCTGGAGCGGGAGCGGGAGGCCCGGGAGATCGTCCTGACAGGACGGGATCCCTCCGCAGCTCTCCTCGCCTGCGCCGACTATATTACGGAGATGAAGAAACAGCGTCACCCCTTCGACAGAGGCATCGCGGCCCGCTTCGGCGTTGAATATTGAAAAAAGGACGGCAGTTTTTGTGAACTGCCGTCCTTTTTGTATGGCGAAAACCACGCGTTAGACGCGTGGTTCAAAAGAGCTTAAGCGATAAGTCTGACAAAAAAACTCCTTTTGCTTTATAATACAAGTGCGGTCGGCCAACTGCACAAGAAAAAAGCA
>JAGHSH010000240.1 GCA_018065965.1 Candidatus Apopatocola equi | reverse complement strand
TCCCTGCAGCTTGCGCACCACATATTCCTTGAGTCCGATATCCCGGAAATCGCCGATCTTATAGGCGATCTCCACATTCCTCGCCTCCAGAAGAGGCAGGTTCTGTTCCTTGTTCGTCATCCTGTCCGCACCTCAGACATAGTAGAGAAATTCCTGATTGTAGCGCTTGTACATATAGCAGCCCAGTCCGAAGCTCACAAGGGCATAGAGCGCACAGAGCAGGTGCGTTTTCAGATCCGGCACCGCGCCGTCGATCACGGTCTGACGGAAGTAGCTGATATACACATACAGGGGGTTGAGCTGGAAGAGCCAGCGCTGTGCCTCCGGGAAGCTGTCCACCGTGTAGAAGATCGCGGAGAGCCACATGATGAGCTGGGTGGCAATGCCCCAGAGATACTGGATGTCCCGGAAGAACACCTGCAGGGCAGAGAGCACCAGTCCCAGTCCCGTGTTGAACACGATCAGGCAGCCCGTGGGATAAAGCAGCAGCAGGAAAGCCCAGGTAAAGGGCAGTCCCTCGATGGCCACAAAAAGGAAGAACACCGCCATGGTCAGGCCGAAGTTGATGAGCGAGGAGACGTTCTGAGAGAAGAGGAAGAGGTACTTGGGCACATTGACCTTGGTATAAATGCCCGCGTTGTTCACCAGACAGCTCATGCCCATGTTGGTGGCGTCCGTGAAGTAGGAAAACACCAGCTGACCGGCAAAAAGATAGATGGCATAGTGGTTCACATTGTTGCCGAAGAGCTGGGAAAAGACCAGATACATAATGAGCAGGTTTGCCAGCGGGGAGAGGACGCTCCAGGCCATGCCCAGCACCGTGCGCTTATATTTCCGGGTGAAATCCCGCTTCACCAGCATTTTGAAGAGAAAGCGGTTTTTCTCCAGTCGTTTCAGTCGTTCAAGCATATGCTTCTCCTTTGAGCTGCCGCCGGAAATCGTCCAGCGTACAGCGCAGAGTCTCGCGCAGAGGAATTTCCGGCCGCCAGTGGGTGTCGGCCGTGAGCTTTGTGATGTCGGCCATGTGGAGGGGCACATCGATGGGACGGAGCTTCGCCGGGTCGGTCTCCGCGCGGATGGGCACGGCGGCCATGCTCAGCAGCTCCTCCAGCAGCTCCCGGATGGACACGGCCTTCCCGGAGCCCACATTATAGACCTGTCCGCTGCGGCCCTGCTCGGCAAGCAGACGGTAGGCGCGCACCACGTCCCGCACATCGGTGAAGTCCCGGCGGGCGCTCAGGTTGCCCACCGACATCTCTCCCTCCTGACCGCTCTGCTCCAGCAATACGATCTGCCGGCAGAAGTCCGAGAGCACAAAGCCCTGTGCCTGTCCGGGCCCCACATGATTGAAGCTGCGGGTGCAGATCACATCCAGACCGTAGGCCGAGGCATAGAGCAGCGCCAGCTCCTCGGCGCAGTGCTTGCTGAGGGCATAGGGGTTCCCCGGATGGCAGGGCTGCTCCTCCCGGATGGGACATTCCTCCGGCTTCACGCTGCCGTACTCCTCCGAGGAGCCCACCACCAGCAGCCGGGGCGCAGAGGAAAGGCCACGGAGCGCCTCGAGCACGTGCAGTGTTCCCTGCACGTTCACATTCATGGTCAGCTCCGGCTTTTTCCATGACAGCGCCGCCGAGGACTGCGCCGCCAGATGAAAGACCGCGTCGTAACGCTCGGCGGAAACAGCCTCGCGCACCGCTTCGGCATCCAGTATATCCAGCCGGAGCCAGCGGTAATCCTCCGGTGCGGGAACACTGCCGGAGGCTGTCATGGTCAGCTCATAGCCGTTGGCGCGCAGCTCGCGGGCAAGATAGCCGCCCACAAAGCCGCTGCCGCCCAGTATCAATGCTTTTTTCATATTCTGCCTCCCGGAATCGATCGTTCCTGCAGCCTTACAATACGCCCTCGCTGCGGAGGATGGCCAGCAGCTGCTCTGCCCACCGCTCCGGCGCAAAGGCCGAAAGCCGTTCCTTCTGTGCCGCTGCCGTCCGTTCACGGAGCGCCTCATCGTGGAGCAGGCTGTACATCCGCTCCGCCACAGCGGGAAAGTCCTTTTCATCAAACAGCTGTGCGCCCTCCCCCAGCGTTTCGCCCACGGCGGTGGCTGCATAGGCCAGCACCGGCACGCCGAAGTACATACTCTCCGTAAGGGGCACACAGAAGCCCTCATGCTCACTCATGCACAGAAACAGATCCGCCGTTTCGTAGGCGGCGATCAGCTGTGCATGGGAAATGCGTCCCGGAGCAAAGACCTCGATATCTGTTTTCAGTGCATCCAGTGCGCGGACATAGCCCTGCAGGCTCCGCTCGCCCGGCAGCACCGCCCGGCAGGGCTCCCCTGTGGCGGCGGCATAGTAATCCGTGAAGAGGATCACGTCCTCGATGCACTTGTTGGGGGCCTGACGGCCCACAAAGAGAATATTCTTTTTTCCGTCCGAGAGCCGTTTCTTCAGCTCCGGATCCGCCGCTTCCCCATAGCGCTCAAAGCGCACCGGCACACTGAGCACGTGTACCCGCTCGCAGCCCAGCTGCCGGAGCTCCCGGGCGCTGTAGCTGCTGGAGGCGATGGCAAAATCCGCCCGGGGGGCGATCTCCGCAAGCTGCTCCCGTCCCCAGCGGAGCCGGTCGGCCAGCACCGGGTCATAGGGCTCGAAAAACTCCGCCGGCGTGATGTTCTGGTAGACCAGACCCCGGCGGCAGGGTGCGGCGGCGAACCAGTCGTTCAGCGCGGAGCCGGTGGAGAACTGATAGAGCAGGCAATCCTCCCGGCTCAGCCGGGAAATGCCCTCTGCGCTCTCCGCTCCCGCTCCCACGCGGTCTCCGCCCCGCCCCACGAACAGGGCTGCGGGAATCCCCGCGCTGCGGAGAAGGCCGTCTGCCGCCAGCACCGCCGCGGAGATGGCGTACGCCTCGGTCAGAGCCTCGGTCAGCTGGGCGATCACTGCTTTTTCTCCTCTTCCAGCTCGGCAATGCGCGCCTCCAGCTGCGCAATGCGCTCGGAGAGCTGCCGGTTCACCCGGTTCTGCTCGGTCACAAGCGCCTCGGCATACCAGCGCACGCTCTTTCGCACCAGACGGCGGAACAGGCCCTTCACGCCTCCGCTCTCCTCCCCATAGGGGACGGCGGGGACATCGGTGCCCACGGTGGTTTTGAACTGCGCTCTCTGCGCCTCCCACCTGGCGGCGGAGGGCAGGGAAACGGAAAGCTTTTCCTTATCCATTCTTCTGACCCACCAGCTCGATGAGACCCCGGAGCTTGCCCACGATGGCCTCCCAGCTGTAATTTTCTCTTACGTATTCCCGGCCGTTTCGCCGCATGATCTCATAGGTTTCCGGGTTCTCCAGCAGGTAGCGCACATCGGCGCAGAAATCGTCCGCCGTATGGAACCACAGGCCGCACTGCCCCAGAATGCAGTGATCCCGGAGCACCTCGCAGCCGCCGTTGACCAGCACCGGCCGCCCCATCATCAGGCTCTCGAGCACCACGATGCTCAGACTCTCGAAATGGGAGGCCAGACAGAAGGCCACGGAGCCCTGCATGACCGCGTACTTTTCCTCCTCGCTGAGGAAGCCCAGCATATGGATGTCCGGCGCCTTGGGCATCTCCATTTCGACCTTGCCGGTAAACACCAGCTGCAGATCGCCGCCAAAGCGGTTCTTGTAGGTACGGAAATAGTCCAGCAGCGCATCGCAGCCCTTGGCGACCTCCACCCGGCCGCAATAGAGCAGATAGGGCTTGTCCAGTCCGAAGCGCTCCCGCACGTCCGGCAGCTCGCCCTTCGGATACTCCACGCCCGCGCCGATGGTGATGTAGGGCTTGCCCACCGTCTCCAGAAAGAGCTTTTCGGTGAAGCGGCGCTCGGCCTCGCTGTTGTAAACATAGCCGTCGGCAGCCTCAAAGACCTCCCGGTAGCAGGGGAAGTAGACGCTCCACTCGTCGTGGGTGGTGGGGATGAGCAGACTTTTGCCCTTGTAGCGGGGCAGACCCATGGCCGCCAGGTAGTAAAGGTAGGTCATGAACAGCACGACCTTGTAGTCCCCCTGATGCTCGCAGAGCCAGTCCAGCGCCTTGGGCGCCGTGGGACCCTGCACCTCCTGAAAATGCTCGTCCTCCTCCCGGGTGTGCTGCGCACGCTGGGTAAGCTCGATGGAGAGCGCCATGAACTCCTGCAGGTTCCGCTCATGCTCCACTGCAAAACGGCGGACAGTGACCCCGTTGATGGTACTCACGCCCTCTTCATATTCGTTGGCCCAGGTCACATGGTTCACCGCGCAGCTGGTGATGACCTCCACATCGTAATAGGGCGTCAGACGCTCGGCATACATGCGGCATTCGCTCTCGCTGCCGCCCACGATCTCCTCGCCGTAGCGCTGTACCACAAAGCAGATTTTTTCTTTCATAGCCTTTTCTCCCACAGCTCCGTGAGCATTTGCTCCGCCCTTGCGCCCACGGCCTCCGGCGAGAGCGTTTTCAGCCGCTCCTCCTGCTTTGCCAGCAGGGCGGCGCGGAAGTCTTTATCGGTGAGGACGCGGTGAATGGCGTCAGCTGCGGTCTCCGGCTCGCTGTCGGGCAGCAGACCGCCGGTGTCGCCCAGCGTCTCACCCATGGCGGCGGCATCCAGCGCCAGGGCCGGCACGCCGGTGAGCATGGCCTCCGCCAGCGGCACGCAGAAGCCCTCATGCTCGCTGAGCGTCAGGAGCACGGAGGCACAGTCATAGAGCTCGGCCAGCTCCCGCTGAGAGACCTTGCCGAGATAATATACATTTTCAAGTCCAAGTGCGCGGGTATATGCTTTCAGGCGGGCGGTATAGCCCTCCACGGCCCACTCATCGCCGCAGAGCAGCAGCCGGGCATTTTCTCCCCAGCGGGCGCGATAGCAGGCGAAGGCCCGCAGCAGATCCTCGATCTTTTTATTGGGGGCCAGACGGCCCACAAAGAGGATGTTGGGGCAGCGGTCATCAAACACGGAGCCGTTGGGGCCGTCGAGAGCATAGCGCTCCCGCTCCAGCAGCAGGGGCAGCACCTTCACATTCTTCGCCCCCAGCGCCTCCAGCTCCCGCCGGTCAAAGTCCGAATCCGCCCACTGCTCCTCCGTGGCGGCGATGAGCTTTTCCAGCTGCTTTTTCCCCTTTTCGGCAGCCTCGGCATAGCCGGGGCTGTAGCTCTCAAAGAAGGAGGCGGGCGTCAGGCCGTGATAGAGCAGGATCTTCCGGCATTTCAGCTTCAGGAACTGCTCGCACATACGGTCTCCGGAGGCCATATGGTACAGGCAGATATCCTCGCTCTCCAGCTCCGGCGCGGTATCGCCGAGGAGCACGGCTCCCTGCAGGACCGGGTCGGCGCAGTATTCCGTCCACACGTCGCTGCGCAGCCCCATTTTCTCCCGCATGAGCGTCCGGAGCGCCATGGCCTCATCGCCGATGGCGTCGCCCCGGCTCAGGCGGGGCAGCGCCTGCACGAAGCGGCGCTGCCGCCTGCGGGGCTTCAGCTCCGCGATCTGCCCGATGAGCTCCGCCATACGCTCCTCCGCCGCCGGGCCCGTCAGCTCGGAGAGCCGCTCCCGCTGCTTTTTCAGCAGCTCCTCCCGGCAGGAGGCATCGGCGATCACCCGGTGCAGCGCCTCAGCGGCGGCCTCGGGATCCGCATCCGGCAGCAGCACGCCGCTGCCGCCCAGGGTCTCCCCCACGGCGGCGGCGTCACGGGCCACGATGGGCACATTGAAATACATAGCCTCCACCAGCGGCACGCAGAAGCCCTCGTGCTCGCTCATGCACAGCAGCGCGGAGGCGCGGCGGTAGAGGGAGAGCAGAGAGGAAAAGCCGATATGCCCCGTGAGCTTCACATCCGGCGTACCCAGCGAGCGGGTATAGTCCCGCAGACGCATGGTATAGGGCTTGATGCCGTCGGAGCCTGCCAGAATGAGGCGGGCGTCGGGATCGTATTTTTCCCGGTAGGCGGCAAAGGCGGCGATCACGTCCTCCTGCCGCTTGTTAGGAGCAAGCCGACCCACAAAGAGAATATTGGTGCGTCCGCCGGCGTATTTATCCAGCGTATAATCATCGCATTCCCCAGCATAATCCTCCATGGGGATGAGCACGGGGCACACGGCCATGGGGCAGGTGTAGCCCAGCCGCACCAGCTCCCGGCGGTTGAAGTCTGAATCGCAGATGGCGAAGTCGAACTCCCAGCGGAGCCGTTCCAGCTCCGCATAGCCCCGGGCGCAGGCGTCCACATATTCCCGGCTGTAGGGCTCGAAATACTCCGGGGGCGTGATGTTGTGGAACACCATGACCTTGCGGCACTTCTGCTCCTCCAGCAGTCGGCTGACCTCGTCGCCCACAGACATATGGTAGATGAGGATATCGTTCTCCGTCAGACGGGGCAGACGGCTCGCGGGACGGACGGCCTCGGCCGGGAGATCCTCTCCGATGTGAACCGCGTAGATGCGGCTGTCCTTATCCCAGCGCAGCAGGATCCGGCGCAGCAGCAGCGCATCGTTGCTGACCGCGTCACCGCTGCGGATATTGGGCATGAGCTGTACGATCCTCATCTCTCCGCCTTCTCCAGCTTCTCCAGACGCTGCTCCATGTCCCGCAGCTGACGGCGCAGGGCGGAGACCTCTGCGCGCAGGGCCTTGTTCTCCGCCTGCTGCAGATGCACGAAGTTCAGAAGCTGGCACACAGCGCGGCTCACGGCATTTTCAAAAACCGTCACGCAGCGGCAGATGGGCTCCACGCAGGCGCGGATGAGCTTGCGCACGATCTTCTTGGCGGGGATGGTATAGGCATGTCCCTCCAGGGGGTGGAAATAGCCCACGGAGTTGTTCTCCGTTGCCCGCTTCACGCTCTGCTCCAGCTCGGCCACGTCAAAGGAGCCGCTGCCGCCGCCCAGAAAATCCGCAGAGGCATCCACATTTATATCCGAGAAGGAGACCGTTTTCCACTTCTCCTCCTGTGCGGGGATCGTGCTGCGGATCCCCTCCATGATCTTTTCCACATTGATATTTTCCATAATCAAAACCGCCTTTCGGTGAATCGGATAATCAGACATTCTATTTTACCCCATAAGCAGAAAAAAAACAAGAACCCAAACGCATTTCTCCCCCTTCGACCGAAATTTGACTTTTTCTCCCCGCTGGTATATACTATCAATAATTTATGGCAAAAGGAGAAGCCTCATGAAGCTCGAAAAGAAAACCGAAAAAGCGCTGCTGATGGGCGCTGCTCTGCTTTTTACGCTGCTCATCCTCATTGCCGTCGCTCTGATGCTCTCTCCCGGCGAGGAGGAGAGCGCCCCGTCCACCCCGGCTCCCACCGCCGCTCCCACCGTGCTCCCCCAGGACGGGTATACGATTGGCGGGAAGCTCACGGCAAAGGACGCCGACACCTTCTATCTTCATAAAACCGTGCTCAGTGACAGTGACCGGGCCCTGATCTCCTCTCTCAGCTCCCTGCGCACTCTCTCCCTGACCGACTGCGTGCTGACGGACGTCAGCTTCCTCACTCCCCTGAGCGGACTGACCACCCTGTATCTGAGCGACGACAC
>JAGHSH010000196.1 GCA_018065965.1 Candidatus Apopatocola equi | reverse complement strand
GGCAGGGCGAAATAGCGGAGCGCAAAGGCCAGCAGCAGCGCCGCGGCGGCAAAGCTCACACTCATGCCGTCCCGCAGCAGTCCTTCCCGGCGGAGAAGAAACAGGCAAAAGGCGGCAAAAGCGCCCATAACAAGGATTTCGATCATGAATAAACCCCCAAATATGCAAAAAAGCCCTTGACAAAGCAAGAGCCATCGTGTATCATTAGGCGATATGTGTTTCCATAGGGATTCGACCCCACTCTTTTTTCTAACTGCATTGTAGCAGATAACAGAAGAAAAAGCAAGTCGGTTTATAAACTTTTTATCAACATATCCGGGCGTTCCCTGCTTGCCGAGCAAAAGCACATTCAACCTTTCCGCAAAAAATTACAGCAGACAGAGGCTTCCTCTGTCGAAGTAAAGGAGATACTGCCATGCCAAAAGAAGTCTACTACGGGAAGACGCTGCGTCACAGCTATGCCCGTACCAACGAGATCCAGGACATGCCCAATCTGCTGGAGATCCAGAAGAAGAGCTACAAGTGGTTCCTGGAGAAGGGCCTGCAGGAGGTTTTCCGTGACACTGCCACCGTCATGGATCATTCCGGCAAGCTGGAGCTGAGCTTTGTGGATTACAGCATGAACGAGGCTCCCAAGTATTCCAGCGAGGAGTGCAAGTCCAGAGACGCCAATTACTCCGCTCCTCTGAAGGTCAGTGTCCGGCTGCGCAATCTGGAGACCGAGGAGATCAAGGAGCAGGAGATCTTCATGGGCGACTTCCCCCTGATGACCCCCAGCGGCACCTTCATCATCAACGGCGCGGAGCGTGTCATCGTCTCCCAGATCGTCCGCTCTCCCGGTATCTACTTCGATAAGAAGACCGACAAGACCAATGCCTCTATCTATACCTCTCAGATCATTCCCTACCACGGCGCATGGCTGGAGTGTGAGACCGATCTGAACGATATTTACTCCGTCCGTATTGATAAGACCCGCAAGCTCCCCGTGACCCTGCTGCTCGAGGCCATGGGTCAGTATAAGGAAGACAAGCCCTACACCTGGCTCTCCTGCATCCCCTCCACCGTGGTGGGCTGCGTGACCTCCGAGGCCATCCGGGAGTGCTTCGGCAACGATACCTTTATCAATACCACGCTGGATCGTGATACCTGCATCACCCGTGACGAGTGCCTCATGGAGATCTACAAGAAGCTCCGTCCCGGCGACCCCTCCACCCCCGAGACCTCCGATGCCCTGCTCGACAGCTTCTTCTTTGACCACCGCCGCTACGATATCTCCAACGTCGGCCGCTACAAGTTCAACAAGAAACTCTCCCTGAGCTCCCGTATCGCCGGCTACCGTCTTGCAGAGCCCGCTGTCGATCCCATGACCGGCGAGATCCTCTGCGACATGGGCGAGCTGGTCACCCGCGAGAAGGCCGATGAGCTCTCCCGCCGCGGTGTGGTCGCCGTCAATCTCGAAATGGAGAACGGCGATGTGGTTCGTGTGTTCTCCAACGGCATGGTGGACGCTGCCGACTTCGTGAAGTTCTCCGACGATGAGGAAGAGAACCGCCGCATCCTCCGGGAAGAGTGCGGTCTCACCGAGAAGGTGCGCTTCATCATCCTGCGCAGCTATATGGAGCAGTTCGAGGGCGAGGAGCTCAAGAACGTGCTCAAGGACAATGTGGATGTGCTGATGCCCAAGCACGTGCTGGTGGACGATATCTTCTCCGCCGTCAACTATCTCTCCTGCATCGCCAGGGGCGTGGGCACCATTGACGATATCGACCATCTGGGCAACCGCCGCGTCCGCAGCGTGGGCGAGCTGCTGCAGAACCAGTTCCGCATCGTCTTCTCCCGCATGGAGCGCGTGATCCGCGAGCGCATGACCCTGCAGGACATGGACATCGTCACCCCCCAGAGCCTTATCAACATCCGTCCCGTTACCGCCGCCATCAAGGAGTTCTTCGGCTCCTCCCCCCTGAGCCAGTTCATGGATCAGACCAACCCTCTGGCCGAGCTGACCCACAAGCGCCGTATCTCCGCTCTGGGCCCCGGCGGTCTGGCAAGAGAGCGCGCCAGCTTTGATGTGCGAGACGTGCATTATTCCCACTACGGCCGTCTCTGCCCCATTGAGATCCCCGAAGGTCCCAACATCGGCCTGATCTCCTACCTTTCCACCTATGCCCGGGTCAATGAGTACGGCTTCATCGATGCGCCTTTCCGCAAGGTGGTGGACGGCCACGTCACCGATGAGGTGCAGTACATGACCGCCGACATGGAAGATGAATACACCGTGGGCCAGGCTGCTAAGCCTACTGACGAGACGGGCCTGCTGACCAATAAG